>LVAZ01000299.1 GCA_001603055.1 Victivallales bacterium Lenti_02 | reverse complement strand
GGGGCGACCCGCTGGGGGTGGGTGAATTCGGTGTAGATGACCTTGAGGGTGTAGCGGTCGTCCGCCGCGAGGGCGGCGCGGGTCTGGTCGGCCAGTTCGTGCAGTTTGCTTTCTTCGAGGGGGCGGAGGTTCTGGGGCCAGCTCGGGTTGTCGGGGTCGTTCCGGCGGAGTTCGCGAAGGAGGCGGATGCACTCGTCGCGGTCGGCCTGGTAGACGGCCCGGCGGTATTGGCGGAGCAGGGGTTCGAGGTCGCGCTCGCGGAGGCATTCGGCCTGGAGCTTGGCCAGGATGTCCTCGGGCAGGGCGGGGAAGGTGGCCAGTTCGAGGTCCATGCAGACATTGCGCCACTTTTTGAGTTCGGGGAACTGGATGGCCCTGGCCAGTTCGAGGAGGTCGGGGGCGCGCTGCGCCTCGTGGACGGCTTCCGAGCGCATGCCTTTGGCCAGATATTCGGCGCAGCGCTGGAGGCGCTGGCCGGTGGCCTGGCAGAGTTCGGCGAACTGCTCGGCGAAGTCCTCGAGCACGGGGGTGCGTTCGAGCATGTCGCTCTGGATGAGTTCGCGGATCTGCTGGATCAGTTGGTGTTCTGGCGTCATGTCGGAACCTGGGCTGGGGCGCTAGGGGCGGAAACTGGAACGGCCGCGGCGGTTGAGGAGGACAAAGGGACGGGATTCGGCCGGCTTGGCGGCGGGTTTCTCTTCCTCCTGGTCGGGCGGGCCGCCCTCGCGGGCGCGGAGGACCAGAGGGCTCTCCCGGGGGGCCGGGAGGGGGTTGGTCAGGTCGATGATGAGGGCTTTGGCGTTGCGTTTGGCCTCGCGCAGGGCGTCGGAGTCGGGGACGCAGCAGCGCCAGGCGCAGGCGGCCTGGGCGGGGAGGGTGGTGAAATAGGTGCTGAAGGTGACCTGCCAGCGTTTGGCGGGGGCGACCAGGGCGAGGGCCTCGTCGATCAGGGGCAGCATGTCCATGCCGGGCTCGAAGACGAGGAAGGCGGGCATGACGGAGGCGGTGAGGGTGGTGGCGGCGAGGACGCCGGCCCAGCCGGCGTCGCCGGCCATGGTTTCCCAGGTTGCCGCCCGGACGTCGGCGGGGCCGCAGTCCTGGGGGATGGCTTTCTCCTCGTCGAGCAGACGGGGCGGTTCCTGCCAGTTCTCGACGAAGAAATCCGGCAGGCGGGCCAGGGCGGCGGGTCCGCCGCGCGCCCGTTCGCCGGTGTGGAGCAGGACGTGGTGGGCGATTTTGTTGGAGCGGGCGGTGTGGTCGGCCAGGGTGGGGGCCACGCGGGAGAGGACGGTGATGCTGGCGCCGGCGAGGGTGAGCCGGTAGTGGCTGACGGCGGTCGGGCTGATGGCGGTGCGGGTGTCGTGGACGGCGTAGAGGCTCTTGTAGGAGCTGAGACCTTCCAGCACCTGGACCGTCTGGGGCCGCATGCCCCGGGTGTAGGCCACCGTGCAGAATCCACGGGTGCCGGGGCGCAGTCCCTTTTCCGCGGAGGTGTAGATCAGTTCTTGGGCCATGGGCAAAGTTCTCGTGGGGGGCGCGGTCAGCGGCGGCGGCGGGGCAGGTCGAACCATTGGTCGGTACCCGGACAGCGCAGGCGGGTGCCGAGATAGGACACGGGAATCTGCAGGGGCTTGACCCGGCCGGGGATGGTGACGAAGACCACGTCGCCGGAAATCTTGCAGGTCACCTCGACGGCTTTCTGGTCGGGCCGTCTGCCGCGGGGTTTCTCGGGGATGAAGCCGCGCTCGTGGAAGAAGTAGAGCATGGGCATGGAGACCCAGAAGGGGGCCACGTCGCGCGGGCGGATGCCGATCATGCCGGAATCCTCGTTCAGCTCCGGGCTGTGGCCGAGGGCGCTGTTGGGGATGTAGAGAACGTCGCCGGCGAAGGATTCGGCGGTGGTGACGATCTCGGGGCAGACGTCCTCGAGGAGGGTGCGGATCTGGAAGGAGACGTTCTTGATGGTCTCCACGTCGAGGACGCAGGTGTTCAATTTGGGGTCCCAGGTCCAGGGCTCGCGGGGGGGCTCCTCGTCGAGAAGCTGGGACCAGACGTCGAACTTCGAGACGATGATGATGAGGCTCTTGGCGGTTTTGGCGCCGGAGCGCATGCCGGAGTACTTCTTGATGCGGTTGATCATCTCGGTGAGGATGATCTCCTGGCGCTGGACGCGGCTGCCCTCGGCGAGCTGGGGGTCGGTGCTGTCGATGCGGGCGCGGAAACGGACATCCTTGGTGGGGTCGAAGAGGAAGAAGATGGTGTCGGAGTGGAGCAGATGCTGGGTGGTGGGGTTGTCCACCGAGTCCATGCCCGGCTCGAAATGCTCGCCCGCGTTGTCGTAGAGGACAAGGGTGCGGGACATGCGCTCGCGGACCTGCTCGTAGTCGGGGTGGTGCTCGGCGGGGGTCATGCTGAACATGAAGGGCTTGGGCAGGTTGATGAGCATGCTGTCCAGGAGAACCTGGTTGTACAGTTCGCCCTGAAGTTCGGTCTTGCGCAGGGCGACCAGCTCGTCGGAGTGGGAGTTGAGGAAGATGGTTTCCTCGAAGTCGTTGACGATCTGGTTGTTGACCGCGTCGGTGTCGGTGAAGCTGATGGCGAAGTTTTTGGGCAGGGTGTTGCGGAGGTCCCAGATCATGCTGGTGAGGAGATAGGACTTGCCGCTGGCGGTGGCCCCGACGATGGAGAGGAAGAGGGGGGGCATTTCGCTGGCGGCCTGGGGGATGCGCAGATGGCAGCGGGGGCAGGCCATGTCGGGACAGCTCATGCCCGCGCTGTCGAGGGCGTTGCCCTCGGGGGTGAAGCGGGAGGGGAGGAAACGCTGGGGCGCGTCGGCCCCGAGCACCGGGTCGCCGACCAGATTCTGGTGGCGGGCGATGAAGAGGAATTCCTCGACGTCGAAGCGGTGCCAACAGTGGGGGCAGACGATGCCGCGGCGGATGCCGCCGCCGTCGCCCGAGACGGGGGCCTTGCCCCGACCCTTGGCGGTTTTCGGCGTTGCGGTTGGGGGCTTGAGCGGGGGGGCCTTCATCTCCACCATGCGCGGGGCGGGATGGGAGCTAGTCTCCCCGGGGGCGTTGCCGACGGCGGGCAGGGAGGGGGGCAGGACGGGCTCGTCGAAAGCGGCTTCGTCCAGAGCCAGGTCCACGTGGACCCGGCCCAGAGTCGCCTCCTTGAGTCCTTCGAGGAGAATCTGGGTGACCCGGCGGTGGTTGAAGTAGATGCCGTTGGTGCTCCACTGGTCCTCGAGCTGAAGCCGCCCGTCCGGCAGCTTCACAATGACCGCGTGGAGGGTGGAGATGGAGGCCTCGGGGATGCAGATGTCGTTTTCCTCGCTGCGCCCGATGCGGCAGGGGAATTCGTCAACCCGGTAGATCACCGGCTCGGTGTCCGCCCGGCGGACGCGGAGGAAGCATTGGGACTTGGATTGATGTGAGGTGCTCATCGACGCTGCTGCTTCTCCTGGGGTGGTTGGCCTGCGTCCCGCTCCATAGGCGGATTTTTGTACACTAGTCTGGTAATTCGCGCCACGCAAGGGCGGGCGCGAAGAGAGAAGAGAGCGGAATGTCTGTTGCGCGGCGGTTGCATCCGGGGGTCCGCCGAGTAGAGTGGGGAAAAGGCCGCTTTGACGGCGGTCCTGTGGCAGCGAGAGAACCCCTGGACTCGCATGGTGAGCAAGCCGATATTCTTCATTCTGGGCGCGTTGGCGGCCTGTCTGTGGCTGGTCGCCGAGGAGACGCCTTTTGCCCGGGCGGTGCGGGATTTGGCGGCGCCCGCCTTCGCGGTGCGCCAGGCGGCGCGGACGGCTCTCGCCGAGGCGGGCTGGGAGGCGCGCCGGGAACTCGAGGAGGCGACCCGGCATCCGGACCCCGAGGTGGCCGACGTGGCCCGCCAACTGCTGGCCGAGATGCTGCCGGGGGTGACCCGGAACACGCCGGAGTCCCAGCGTCGGCTGGTGATCCGCTACCTGGCTATGACGCAGGCGGAGGAAAAGCGCGGCCTGGTCCGGGAATTGCTGCGGGAGCGCCCGGCACCCTATGCTCTGTTGCTTGATGTGCTGGAATGGGAAAAAACTCCCGCCGCGCAGGTCGTCATCGTGCAAGGCATGCTGGACCAAACACCTGCCGTTCTGAGTTCTTGTCTTGAAGCGGGCGATCCCGCCTTGTACGAGCGCCTGCTGCAATGGTCGGTGCGGCTGGAGATGACGGCGGCGATTCCGCGGGTGGCCGTCTACGCCTGGCGCAACGGGAAGCTGGAAACCCTGCGGAATCAGGCGACGAATCTGCTGGCGACCAATGATCGCCCCTATCTGCGCCGGTTGCTGGCCGAGTTGCATCTGTTGGCGGACGCCCCCGAGGCGGCGCTCGCAACGGCGGCGACCCTCGATGATTCCGCCTATCGGCGGGAGCTTTTCGCCCGCACGGGGCGCTGGGCGGAACTGGCCGCCGAGCTGGCCAGGGAAATGGGCCAACCCACCGGACCGAAACTCGTCCAGTTGGCCGCCGCCCAGCGTCTGGCGGGCCAGGACAAAGAGGCGGTCGCAACGCTGGCCCGTCTGGCGGGAGAGAAGCGCAAACCGGCCGGGCCGGACGATGACGGCGACGACGACGACGACGACGAAGGCGGGGAGGTGATCTGGTTCGATCGGCAGATCGGGGGGATGGGAGGCATGTTTTTCGAGGGGAACATCGATGGCATGTTCGCCGGCGCGATGATGCAGCAAATGGTTCGGCAGCATCCTCGCGGGGGACGGCAGGTGGCGGCGGGGGCATGGACGTATCTGCTGGCCTATGGGTTGGAGACCGACGCCCTGGGCGAGTTGCAGCGGCGGAAGGATGTCGCGACGGCGAGCGCTCTGCTGGTGCAGCAGTATCGTTATGTGGAGGCGGACCGCCTGCTGCGGGAGGCCCTGGCCGCGACGCCGTCCGATCTGCTTCTGCGGGTCCGCCGGGCGGGGATCCTCCAGGCGCTGGGCGACCCCAAGGCCGCCGACCCGGTCCGGGAACTGCTCGATGCCTGCCGCCGGGGCGAGGCGAACATGGCCGACGAGGGGGTTTTCCTGAATGTGTTGGAAGCCATGCGACTGGAAGGATTCCAGCAGGAGATTGCGGCGGTTCTGCCGGATTTGCTGGGACGCTTCACCGGCCCCCGCGAGGACTTGCTGCAGAACGTCGCGCAATACCTTGCCCCGGAACGCAGCCGGCTGCTGAATTATTGGTTCTGGTGGGAGCAGTTGGTCCGGGACAATCCGGGGGAGGCGATGGCGGACCGGGCGGCGCGGGTGCGGGACTTCCTGGCGGGGCAGCTCGATGCGGCGGAGACGGAGAGGATACTGCGGCTGCCCCTGCGCCCGGAGGTGGGGTTGGACAAGCAGATGGTTGGCTTGCAGCAAGTGGGCTTGACTTGCCTTTATCTGGGACGGCAGGAGGAAGCTATCGCGGCTTGTCGGCTGGCCGTCCGCATGGGGAACGAGGCGGAGGAAAAGCCGAAGCCAAGGCTCGCCCAGGTCCGGCAGGTTTTGGGTGACGTCCTACTCGATTGCGCGCAGTGGACCGAAGCCGCCGAGGAGCATGGAGCGCTGTGGCTGGAAAACCGGGTTTTGCGTTCCTTGCTCTTCCATGGTCTGGGACTGGCCTGGGGGGGAAGGCGCGAGGCGGCCGCTGAAGTGGTCGCCCGGGCCCTGAAGCTGCATGATCCCGCCTCTCCCGGCTGGTTGTTCCTTTTCCTCGATCCGGAAGAATGGCCGGAGGCGAACCGGGAATTGCTGCTGCTGACGGAGCGGGTGGCCCGCGCCGTGCCGGCGGAGGCCTTGCCCGCCGCCCGCCGCCTGGGCGACTATGAACTCGAACGGCGGCTGGCCCGGCGGCAGTGGTACGAGGCGGTGGTGTCTCCGGCTGGCAAGACGCCCGGCGCGTTGCTGCAAATCAACGCCGACCTCGCCTTTGCCGAGTGCCGGGCGCGGCTGGCCACCGACGGCGCGGCGGCGACCCTGGCCGCCGCCAAACGGATCAGCGATGCCTTCCCCTTTGACATCGACGGGGCGGCCGACACGGTGGAGGCCCTGGACCGGGCGGGATTCGCGCCGGAGGCAGACGCATTGACCGCCCATGTGCTCGAAAGAGAACAGGCCATCCTTGACAAACTGCCCGACGCGAGTCAACATCTCAACGGGTACGCCTGGATGTGCGCGCGTACCGGTCGCAATCTGGAGCAGGGAGAGACTTGTGTGCGGCGAGCCCTCGAACAGATGCCGGACAACGACGCCTACCTCGACACCCTGGCAGTGATTCTCCACCGCCGGGGAGACTTGGACGGCGCGGTCGCTGCCATGCGCACCTGCCTCCGTCTCAAACCCAATAACCACCTCTATCGTCGGCAATTGGCGGCCTGGCTTGCCGAAGCCGAGCGGAAACCATGAGAGAACCCCGTTTCCCCACCCGAAGGAATTCCTCGCCATGAGCGACATCCCACTGGCCCAGCCTCCCGTTTCCTCCGCCGACGATGTGGCGGCCATCGACGAATTGCGCGACAACTGCCAGCGGGTGCGCGCCGAACTGGCGCGGGTGATCCAGGGCCAGGAGGAGGTGATCGAACGCCTGCTCATCTGCATCCTGGCCCGGGGCCACGGGCTGCTGATGGGCGTGCCCGGCCTCGCCAAAACCCTCATGGTCCACTCCCTCGCCCGGACCATGGACTTGAGTTTCAGCCGCATCCAGTTCACCCCGGACCTGATGCCCTCGGACATCACCGGCACCGACATTCTCCAGGAAACCGGGGTGGGCGGGCACCGCGTCTTCGAGTTCGTCAAGGGGCCGGTGTTCGCCAACATCGTGCTGGCGGACGAGATCAACCGGACCCCGCCGAAGACCCAGGCGGCTCTGCTCGAAGCCATGCAGGAGCGGCGGGTGACGGTGGTGGGCCGCACCTACGAGCTGGCCCCGCCCTTCTTCGTGCTGGCCACCCAGAACCCCATCGAGCAGGAGGGCACCTATCCCCTGCCCGAGGCCCAGCTCGACCGCTTCATGTTCTTCATCCGGGTGAACTACCCGAGTCTGGCCGAGGAGATCGCCATCGCCCGCTACACGACCGGGGACGACCTGCCCCAGCCGGACATGGTGCTGCCGGGCGAGAAGATTCTCGAATTCCAGCGGCTGGTGCGCCGGGTGCCGGTTCCCGACCATGTGTACGAGTACGTGGTGCGGCTGGTGCGGCTGTCCCGTCCCGGCCCGGAGGCGCCGGACTGGGTGAACAGTTGGATCACTTGGGGGGCCGGGCCGCGGGCCGTGCAGTATCTGATTCTGGGCGGCAAGGCCCGCGCCGCCCTGGCCGGGCACTACATGGTGGGGCTCGATGACGTGAAGGCGGTGGTGAACGAGGTGCTCAGCCACCGGCTCCAGCTCACCTTCCATGCCGAGAGCGAGGGCGTCACCAGCCTCGATATCGTCGAGCGTCTGCTGAAAGAGGTCAACGGCGACGCGTGAAAACCGACCGGCAACGTGCCTTTCTTGATCCCGGCACCCAGGCCCGGCTGTCCCGGCTGGAGTTGAACGCGCGTCTGCCCATGGAGGGCAGCTTCGGTGGCCAGCACAAAAGCCCCCACCGGGGCTCGAGCGTCGAGTTCGCCCAGTACCGGGAATACGTGCCGGGGGACGACATCGGCAAGCTGGACTGGCGCGCCTACGCCCGTTCCGACCGCTTCTACATCAAGGAATTCGAGGCGGACACCAACCTTCGCTGCCATCTGGTCCTCGATTGCAGCGGCTCGATGGCCTACGGCGAGGCAGGGAGCAAGTTCGACTACGCCCGCGTGCTGGCGGCCCATCTGGCCCAGGTGGCGGTGCGCCAGGGCGATGCGGTGGGGTTGTGCTGCTTCAACGGGCGGGTGGTCGAGGAGGTGCCCGCGCGCACCAGCCCGCGCCATCTCGGCGCGGTGTACGACGTGCTCGAACGGGCCCGCCCCGAAGGCGAGACCGAGGTGGTCACGGTGCTGCACGACCTGGCCGAGCGCATCCGGCGGCGGGCCTTGGTGGTGGTGGTTTCCGACTTCTTCGCCGAGCCCGCGCCCCTGCTCGACTGTTTCCAGCATTTGGTCCACCGCAAGCACGACGTGGTGGTGTTCCATGTGCTCGATCCGCGCGAGATGGATTTCGATTTCTCGCGGCCGGTGCGGTTCAAGGACTTGGAAAGCTCCTTCAGTCTGGTGACCGACCCGAGCATCATGCGGGGCGACTACCTGCGCGAGTTCCAGGGCTGGCTTGGGGAACTGCGCGAGGGCTGTCTCCGCTACCGGGTGGACTACCGTCAGGCCCGCACCAGCGAATCGGTCGCGGATGTGCTGTCGTCCTTTTTCCTGAGCAGGATGCGGCGCAAATGACCTTTCTGCAACCCATCCTGCTCTGGGGATTGCTGGCGGCGGCGACGCCGATCCTGATCCATTTCGTGAACCGGATGCGGCACCGGCCCATGCCGTGGGGGGCGATGCTGTTTCTCGCCCGCGCCCGCCGCAGCTCGACCAAGTTCGCGAAACTGCGCCGGTTTCTGATTCTGGCCTGCCGGGCGCTGGCCCTGGCCATGGTGGCGCTGCTGCTGTCCCGGCCCCTGCTGGGCGGTTTCGCAGGGCGGCTGTTCGCCGGTCCGCCGGAGCTGGTGGTCATCATCCTGGACCGTTCGGCCAGCATGGAGACCCGCGCCGGGGACGGCGGGGAGACCCTGCGCCAGCGGGCCTTGCGCGAATTGGCCGCCAGCCGCGCGCTGCTCGACGAGGTGCGCCGGGTCGTGGTGCTCGACAGTGCCACCGGCCAGCCGGTCGAACTGCCCCGCATCGAGCAGGTGGCGGACGAGCGGTTCTGGCAGGCGACCGACACGGGCGCCGACATCCCGGCGCTGGTCGAGCGGGCGTTGGCCCTGGTGGCCGAAGCCACGGTGGGCCGCGCGGAAATCTGGCTGGTCTCCGACTTGCAGGCCGCGAACTGGCAGGCGGGGGGAACAGCCTGGCAATCCCTGGGGGAACGGTTGGCGAGCCAGCCCCGCGAGGTGGTTTTCCGCCTCCTGCCCCTGCGTCCGCCCCCTCAGCCCAACGCTTCGGTGCGGGTGGTCGAGGCGGAGATGCGGCTCGACGGGGCGAACCAATTTCTGGACCTGGCCTTCGAAATCCGGGCACCGGACCTGGCCGACGCCGAGCTGGTGGTCGCCCTGGAGCTCAATGAGCGCAGGCAGAATCTGAAATTGCGTTTGGCGGACGGACATCTGCTGGTGCGCCGGTCCCTGCCGCTGGACGAACGGTTGTCCGGCTGGGGAGTCGTCGAGTTGCCAGCGGACGGCAACGACCGCGACAACCGGGCGTTTTTCGCCTGGGAGCCGCCGGAGCGGCATCTGGCGGTGGTGGTGGCGGAAGACGCCGCCGTGGGCCGCATTCTCGCTCTGGCTCTGGCCCCACTGCCCGGCGACCCGGAACGCGCCGCCGAAATCCGTCCTCCCGGCGAACTGGGCGATTTGTCCGCCGCGAGTCTGCTGGTCTGGCAGGGTCAGTCGCCGCAGGGCGGCGACCGGGAACAGGTGGACGGGTTCCTCGCCCTGGGGGGACAGGTTCTCTTTCTGCCTGGCAGGCAGGGCGGCGGCGAGCCGGTCGCGGGCGTGGCTTGGTTCCAGCCGGTAGCCGCGCCGGAGGACGAGCCCTGGAGCGTGGCGGTCTGGGACCGCGAAAAGGGGCTGCTGGCAGACAGCGCCTCGGGAATTCCGCTTACCGTGGACCGGCTCCGGCTGTTTTGGAAGTGCGGGTTGCTGGGGGAGTTCGAGGAGCAGGTCGCGACGCTGGCGGACGGCACACCCTTTTTGGCCGCCGTCTCGGCCGGCCGGGGGCGGGCCTGGTTCTGTCCCACGCTGCCCGCGCGGGACTGGTCCACCCTGGGCCGGGGCACCGTGCTGCTTCCTCTGCTGCAACGGCTGCTGGCCGAAGGCGGTCGCCGTTTCGGACACATCCGCCAGCACGACTGCGGGACACCGCTCGACATGGCCGGTCTGGTGCCTTTGGCGGGGGCGGTTTCGGGAACCACGGGCGCGGGGGTGTTCCGCAACGACGGCGAGCTGGTCGTGCTGCGCCGGCCTGCGGGCGAGGACCTGCCGGGGCATCTGGATGAACAGGCGGTGCGCGAACTCTTCGGGGAGGTGCCGCTGCACCTGCTGCGCGAGCGCGCGGGCGACCGCCGGGCCGGCCTGCAAAGCGAAATCTGGTGGGTCATGGCGCTGCTCGGCCTGCTGCTCATGCTCGGCGAGGGGCTGCTGACTCTGCCGCCTCCCCGCCGTCCTGCGGAGGTGAACCCATGACCCGGCTGGTGTTCACCCTAACCCTTTGGCATTGGCTGGTCCTGGCGGGGACCGGGCTGGTTTTCGGTGCCTTCGCCTGGCTCAACACGGTGCGCGCCGAACGGCGCCTGCGGGCGTTCCTGGTCGAATTGCCCCGTTTGCTCACGGCCCTCTTTCTGGCCGCGACCCTGACTCAGCCCGAGTTGGTTCACACGGACCCTGCCGAGCGCAAGCCGGAAGTTGTCTTTCTGGTGGATGCATCGCCCAGCATGGCGACCAAGGACGAAACCGGGGCGGAGGGCGCGGTCAGCCGGACCGCACTGGTGGAACAAATTCTGGCCACTCCGTCCGCCGCCGCCCTCGGCGAGCGGTACGAGGTGGGAGTGCAGTCCTTCGCCGGTTCGCTCGGGGAGGCGGACGGGACGGATATCGAGGAGCCCCTGCGCGAGGTTCTGGCCAGTCGGCCGGGCGTGCGCGCGGTGGTGGTGCTTTCGGACGGCGACTGGAACATGGGGCAGAATCCGGCGGTCGCCGCCCTGCGCTATCAGGCGCGGGACGTGGGCATCTTCGCCATCGGCCTGGGGCGCGACCACGAGCAGCCGGACCTGCGTTTCGAAGACGTGCGGGTGCCCTCCTTCTGCGTGCCGAACGAGCGGGTCGTGATTCCCTTCACCCTGCGCAACCATCTGCGCCGCCAGGTGGAGACCACCGTGACCCTGGAGTCGGAGGACGGCCAGAGCGACAGCAGGCGGGTTTCTCTTCCGCCCGGCGGAACCCTGCGCGATTCCTTCCTCTGGCGGCCCACCGCCCTGGGTGACGTCGCCCTGCGCCTGGCGGTACCGGTCGATCCGGAGGACGAGAATCCCGCCAACAACTTGGTGCGCAACGTCATCAGCGTGCGCCGGGAGATCATCAGGGTGCTTCTGGTGGAAAGCCGCCCGCGCTGGGAATTCCGCTTCATCCGCAACGCTCTGACCCGCGACCCCGGGGTCGAGGTCCATTCCCTGCTGTTCCATCAGGAGGGGATGAGCCGGGGCGGCGGTCCCGGCTATCTGGACGGCTTTCCGGAGAGCCGGGACCGGCTTTCCGGCTACGACGTGGTGTTTCTCGGCGATGTCACAATCGGACCGGCGGGGGCCATGCTGAGCAGCGGTCAGGCCGAACTGATCCGGGGGTTGGTCGAACAGCAGGCGAGCGGGCTGGTTCTGCTGCCGGGACCGGCGGGGGGCCACGCCACCTTCGCCGATTCGCCGCTGGGCGACCTCTATCCCGTGGTGCTGGAC
>LVAZ01000298.1 GCA_001603055.1 Victivallales bacterium Lenti_02 | reverse complement strand
GACCTGCCCCGCCGGCGGGTGCTCTCCGACGAGGCCGCCATCGTCCTCGCCCGCCGCCAGCCGCGCGACCCCCAGAGCGTCCAGAAGCTCGAATGCGTCGCCCGCCGCACCGCCCGCGACCATGCCGGGGAGCTGGTCGCCGCCATCGCCGCCGGCGCCGCCCTGCCCCCCGGCCAATGGCCCCGCCTCGGCGGTTCCCCCATCGACTCCAAAACCATGAAAATCCACGCCGACGCCATCCTCGAAACCGTCCGCCAGGCCGCCGCGAAGCGCGACGTGGACCCCGCCATCGTCACCTCCCGCCGCGACGCGAACCAACTGGTCATCGCCCAGGTGCGCGGCCAGACCGACGGCCATCCCCTCCGCTCCGGCTGGCGCGCCGAACTCCTCGGCCAGGACCTCGACCCCGTCCTGCAGGCCATTCCCCGGCGGGGATAGAAACCCCGCCCCGGCGGCGGTATGATACCGCGTTGTCGAAAACCGGGCGGCCACCCGCGCGCCCCCTCCTCCAACCCCTCTCCACGGAGACGAACCATGCTCAAGATCGGTGCCCAGATGTACACGGCCCGGGAGTTCTGCAAAACTCCCGCGGACATTGCCAAAAGCTGCGCCAGAGTCAAAGCCATGGGCTACGACGGCATCCAGATTTCCGGTTTCGGCCCCATCGAGCCCGCCGAAGTCAAGCGCATCCTCGATGGCGAGGGCCTCGCCTGCGCCGCCACCCACATCAGCCTGGACCGCATGAAGAACGACACCCAGGCCGCAATCGACGAACACCTGCTCTGGGACTGCCACTACACCGCCATCGGCGGCTTCTTCCCCAAGGCCGAGGACTGGTCCCGCGCCCTCTGGGAGAACTTCATCGCGGACTACAACGCCGTCGCCGCCAAGTTCGCCGGCTCCGGCGTCGCCATCGGCTACCACAACCACAGCCACGAACTGGCCCCCGCCGAAGGCGTCCGCCCCCTCGATCTGCTCATCGAGAAGCTCGATCCCTCCGTCTGGATGGAAATCGACACCTACTGGATCGCCCACGGCGGCAGCGATCCCGCCGCCTACATCGACAAGGTGGCCGGCCGCATCCCCTGCGTCCACTTCAAGGACCTCACCATCACCCCCAAACGCGAACACAAGATGACCGAGATCGGCGACGGCAACCTCAACTGGCCCCGCATCTGCACCGCCGTCCGCAACGCCGGCGCCGAGTGGGTCCTCGTCGAGCGCGACAACGGCGAACTCGATCCCTTCGTCAGCCTCCAGCGCAGCGTCGAGAACATCCGCGCCTCCTTCGACCTCTAGAACCAATCCATTCAATCCGAACCCGTCGGCCAGATGGTCGGCGGGTTCGTTTTTTCCGCTGCGGCCCGGCCTGTCCATCCGGACAGGTTGGTCCAAAGGCCTATTTGCCAATGGCCATTTCGGTGGTTTGATATAGGTGAGAATGGCGGTTGGCAGGCCTGCCCAGACAGGCCGTCCGCGCCGGGGGACCTGCCCTCAGGCCGACGATCCCGCAAGGATCGCCGGCCCCTTTTCAACGGGCTAGAACCCCGTGCCGCGCCGGATGCGGTCGAGCACCGCGTAGGTGCGGCGGGCGCTGGCAGGCTGGACCAGCAGCGGCGCGCCGTGGCGGATGCCCTCGTAGAGATTGTCGTAATAGCTGGCATACTGGCCGACGGGCTTGGCGGCCTCCTCGATCTCCCGCCACGGAATCTTGTCCGGCCCGGGAATGACCCCGTACTGCCGCCCGATGGCGTAGGGGATGTCGTTCGCCGTCACCGCCGCCAGTTCGGCGGGGTCGTAGACCTTCATCTTCGCCGTGCTGCCCTGAATCCAGAGCGAGCCGCAGGTGCCCAGCACCACCCAGTTCGGAGTCGGCGCGGCGTTCACGCTGGTCATCTCGATGTCGGCCACCAGCCCGTTGTCGTCGCGCAGCAAGGCGATGAGATCGTCCTCGGCGTCGCCGGGATTGACGAAATGGTTCACGTCGCTCCACACATCGGTCACCGGGCCGGCCATGAGCTGGAGCACCTGGTCAACGAGATGGACGCCCCAGTTGCCGATCATGCCGCCGCCGTATTTGAGCAGCGTCTGCCAGTCGTTGCGCCGGGCGAAGCCGACCACCGAGCGGCGGATGCGGAACACCTTGCCCAGCACCCCGCTCTCGATCTTCTCCTTCACGTAGAGGAAATCGGGATCGAGCCGCCGGTTGTGGTGCATGGTCAGCACCTTCCCCGCCGCCTCGGCCGCCGCGGCCATCGCGTCGATCCCCCGCGCGCTCAGCGCCGAGGGTTTCTCGCAGAGCACATGCTTGCCCGCCCGCAGCGCCTGGATCGCCATCCGCTGGTGGAACTTCGTCGGCGTGGCCACCACCACCAGCTCGACATTCGCGTCCTTCAGCATCGCCCCGAACGAGGCATAGGCGGCGCAGCCGACTTCGGCCTTCACTTCCTCGCGGACCGCCTTCTGGGTGTCGCACACCGCCACCAGTTCGAACCCGCCATGCTGGCGGATAATCTGCGCATGATGGCACCAACCAATCCGCCCCAGACCGACGATGCCGACGCGCACCGGACGGTCGAACACGCGGTCGCCCGCGCCAATGTCGAGAATGGGATTGCCCGAGGGACTCGCCGCTTGCTTGCTGGCCATGCTGGACTCCTTGCACCAAGAGATCAAACGGAAAAGGCCGCAAAACATAAAGCCTCCGCCACGAAAGTCGAAACCCGGCACCGCCACCGCCGAACTCCCCGGCGGCCCCATTTTCCCTTTCCCGACCGCCAGCCGCAGCGTATACTATCCGGAAATGGATAACGAACCGCAACCGCCAACCGAACCGGCCAGGACCGGGCTGCATGCGTTCCGCCGCGAATGGCACCGCCAATGGCGGGCCTTCCGGGCGTGGTTCCGGCGCAGCCTCGAAGGCCAGGCCATCGCCCGGCTCTTCGGCGGTTTCGGAACGCCCGAGCCAGCTCCCGCCGGGGCGGAGCCGGAGGAGGCCATCCGCCTCGAACTCGGCGCCCCGCGCGAACGGCAGGCCCCGCCCATTCCCGCCCTGCCCTTCGCCGAACTGCACAACGCCTTCGAGGCCC
>LVAZ01000297.1 GCA_001603055.1 Victivallales bacterium Lenti_02 | reverse complement strand
GGCCTTCACCGTCCGCCACTATTATCTGAATGTGGCGGGGGGGGTGGAGAAGCTGTTCTGGTATTCGAGTGTGACGAGCAATTTCCCGTTGCTGTGCCGGGATTCCTCGCCCCGGCTGGCGGCGCTGGCCGTGGCCTCGGCGGCGGAGCAGTTGGCGGGTATGGAATACTGGCAGCGGGTGGATTTGGGATTGAGCCGGCTGCATCTGCATCTCTGGCGGCGCGGCGACGCCGTGAAGGGGATTCTCTGGTATGCGGACCGGGGGACCAAGGGGGTGCGCTTCCCCGCGCTGGGCCAGGGCGCGGTCGCGGACCTCTGGGGCAACCCGGTGGCGGTCGCCGCCGAAGGGGACCTGCTGCTTGAAGCGGGCCGCGACCCGCTCACCATCACCGCCCCCGCCGCCTTCTTCGCTGCCGCCAAGGTGGACGCGAGCGAATTGGTGCTGCCGGTGACGGATTGCTTCGTGGTCCACGAAACCAGTCCCGAGCGGCCGGTGAAAAACCACACCTCCCCCCTGCATCATGGTCCCCGGAAGGTCTACGGCCTGCCTTCGGCGGGCGACGCCCTGGGCTGGCGTATCCAGGGCATCCGCCCGTCCCACTACGAGATTTTCCTCGAGCTGCGCACCGGCGAGGTGGGGAACCTCTACAGTTCCCTGCGTGCCTACGAACTCTCGCACCGCCGGGCCGGGCGGACGGAGGTGCTCGAACTGGGGCCGGTCGAGGAGGAAAAGCTGCTGCCGCAGCCGGTGGGCACGCCCGAGGGGCAGCGCCGGGTCTACGGCTACGCCCGCCTCCCCGGCAGTCTGTGGCTGGAACCGGGGGACGAGCTGATCGTCGCCAATCGCGGCGGCTTCGGCTTTGTCGGCGGGCTGCTCCTGCGGGAGACCGGCCGGACCCGGCGGCTGTACACGTTGCCGGTGCTGGGCGAAACGCCGGTTTTGGACGGCGAGCTGACCGAGGGGAAGGGATTGGACCCATGGTTGCTGAACCTGCGCCGGCAGGTGGTCATCGGGGTCGCCGATCCCTTCGCCAGCACGGCCGAGAAGGACGCCTGGGGCGGGCCGGAAGACCTGTCCGCCGAGTTCGTGGCCGGGCGCGGGCCGGACTGGCTCTACGTGGCGGTGCGGGTGACCGATCCCGGCGAATTGCATCCGGCGGCGAAAAGCGCCTGGGCGGGGGACGGGCTCGAACTCTTCCTCGATCTCCGGGCCGAGCATGAAGTGGGGCTGGATGCGGTGGGGCCGGGGGTCTACCACATGTTCCTGCGCGCCCCGCGTCCGGGGACCGTCCCCGCGCTCGAAGGCCGCTTCCCCGAAGGATCGCGGGCCGTGGCCCGGCCCGTCGAGAATGGCTGGCAGGCGGAGTTTCTGATCCCCGTCGACTGGCGCGGACGGCAGGCCATCGGCCTGGATGTGGCGGTGGACGACGACGACACCGGCGGCGGGCGCAAGGCCCAGATCGTCTGGCATGGCTCGGGGGACAATTTCCAGAATCCCTCCCATTACGGACGCTTCCAGGTCGGCCCCGGCGCAAAGTGAGGCGGCGGGGCTGACGAATCGTGGAAAAGGCGCTATGCTAGCGCATCGTCGGCGTCGGCTCCGGCCGGTGCAATCTTCCTGGCCAGCGAACCTTGCGGAGAGCAATGAGCATTCGGGGCGTCATTCTGGGACTACTCGGCGCGGCCGTGGTCAGCGGCGTGTGCTACTTCAACGACGAGGTGATCCGGCAGGGGATGCTGGTGCCGCACCTGATGCCGGTGGTGGTGTACGGCAGTCTGGTGCTGTTTCTGCTCCTGCTGAACCCGCTGCTGCGGCGCTTGCGGCCGGGCTGGGTGTTCACGCGGGGCGAGCTGGCGGTGGTGGTCTGCCTGGTGCTGATCGCCTGCTCGATCGCCAGTTGGGGGCTGGTGCAGTTCATGCCCACCAGCACGATGATGCCGAACTATTTCAACAAGGTGAATCCCGGCTGGCAGGCGCAGAACGTGCTCGACATCGCGCCGCCCCGGATGCTGGTGAAAGTGACCGAGGAGAACGAGGACGCGGTGCTGAACGCCTACATGAGCGGCATGGGCCAGGGCAAGGAGCGGATTCATTTCTGCCGCGACGTGCCGTGGCGGGCGTGGCTGCCGACTCTGGCCTTCTGGGTGCCGCTGATGGTCTGCCTGCTGCTGGCCACCAGCGCCCTGGCCATCGTCTTCCACCGCCAATGGGTGCGGCACGAGCAGCTCCCCTACCCCATTTCGGTGTTCGCCCACTCGCTGCTGCCCGACACCGGGCAGGCGCTGGGCGGGGTCTTCCGGCAGCGGGCCTTCTGGGTCGGGGCGCTGCTGCTCTTCGCCATCCATATGAACAACTACCTCTGCCGGTTCTGGCCGAGCGTCCTGATTCCGGTGCGGATGTGGCTCGATTTCACCCCGCTCACGCCGCTGGTTCCGACCCTGATCCGGGGAACGGGCGGGATGCTGCTGCGCCCGACGCTCTATTTCTCGGTGATCGCGCTGGCCTACTTCATCCCCACCGACGTGTCCTTCTCGATGGCCACCATCCCCATCATCTTCTGCTACATCCAGGGCTTTCTGGCGGGCTACGGGATCATGCTCCGCCAGGGGGACCATCTGTCGGTGAAGATCGAGGCTTTCCTCTTCACCGGCGGCTATTTCGGCATTCTGCTGATGCTGCTCTACACGGGGCGGCACTACTATATGAACGTGCTGCGGCGGAGCGTGGGCATGCCGGCGCGGGACCAGATCGAGCCGCACGTGGTCTGGGCCATGCGGATTTTCCTGGCGGCGGCCGTGGCCTTCGTGGTCCAGCTCACCCTGGCCGGGCTGGCCTGGCCGATCGCCCTGCTCTACACCGGCATCGCCCTGATGATCTTCATCGTGGTCAGCCGCACCATCGCCGAAACCGGCGCCTTCCACATCGGCAGCGAGATTTTTCCGGGGGTCATCATCATCGGGGTGTTCGGGGCGGCGGCGCTCGGGCCGCGCACAATCATCACCATGTTCCTGCTCTCGGCGGTGCTGCTGGGCGCGCCGGGCTGGTCGACCATGCCCTTTCTGGCGCAGGGGCTGAAACTGGCGGACATGTCGGAGGTGCGCATCGGGCGCATCGCCAAATGGGTCTTCCTGGCGCTCGGCCTGAGCCTGCTGATCTCCCTCCCCGTCACCATCTACTGGCAGTACGACCAGGGGGTGCCCGGCGGCGGCTGGCCGCGCTCGCTCAGCTCCTTTCCCTTCCAGAATCTGGTGAACACCCGGCACCAGCTCGCGGCCCAGGGCATTCTGGCCGAGGCCGAGGCGGTTTCGGGCTGGGGTCATTTCAAAGCCATGCGGCCGACCGGGTCCGCCGTCTTCGCCTTTATCCTGGCGGTGGCTCTGGCGCTGGGCATCGGTTTCGGACGGCTGCGCTTCCGCAACTGGCCCTTCCACCCGGTGGTGTTCGTCTTCCTGGGCGGGCATCAGGCCAAGATGATGGGACCGGCCTTCCTGATCGGCTGGATCATCAAGGTGCTCGTCAGCAAATACGGCGGTGCCCGCGTGTACCAGGCCGTGAAGCCCTTCATGTTCGGCGTGCTGGCCGGCGAGATGGTGGCCCAGTTGGTTCCCATGATCGTGGGCGCGATCATCTATCTGGTGACCGGCCAGAATCCGAGCCGGTACTATGGCTGAGATGGCAAGGAGGAGAGAGCCGATGGAAAAACGGGTGACGGTGGTGGACGGCGTGCTGGTCGCGGCCCTGCTGGCCGGCGTGGTCATGCTGCTGGGGCGCATCGGTCCGGGCCTCGGAGCCGTGGTTCTGGCGTCGGGAGCCTTTGTGGGGCTGGCGCTGCACGGGGTCTGGCGCGAGCGGTCGCCGCTGGCGGTCGCGCTCTGCCTCGGGCTGCTGCTCTGCTGGCTCGGGGACGTGCTCGGCTACAAGGGCTATTTCGAGCTGAGCGCGGGGGCGTTCCTAGTGGGACATCTGGTTTTTTCCTGCGGGTTTCTGGCGCGGGGCGGCGACCGCCGCCGCCTCCTCCTGGGGACCTGGCCGGTGGCCCTGGCGACCGGGCTCGTCGCGGCCTGGCTCATGCCGCATGTGGGGCCGGAGTTGCGGTTTCTGGTGGTGGCCTATATGGTGATTATCTCGCTGCTGGTAATCGCCGCCTGCGGCTCGCGGCTGCCGAATGCGTGGCTGCTGATCCTGGCGGCGGTGCTCTTCTATGTGTCCGACATCGCGGTGGCCCGCGGGAAATTCGTCGTGCCGGGTTCGGACCAGCGCTTTTTCTGTTATCCGCTCTACTACGGCGCGTGCCTGTTGCTGGCCTTGGCCCCGCGCTGGTGCCGGGAGGAAAAACCATGAACGCAACGGCTGAACGGGATCGGCAGGCTCTGGCCGCCCACCATCTGCGGCGGCGGCTGGCGCGGGTTCTGGTGCTGCGCCGCTTCGCCCGCTGGGGCGCGCCCTGGTGGTTTCTCTGGGGCGGCATGGCGCTGGCTCTGCGGGCCGCGCTGGCCCCGTCGCCCGCGATTCTCGCGGTGGGCGTGCTCGCCTTCCCCCTGCTCGCTCTGCTCGCCCACTGCCGGGAACGCCGCCGTCTGCCCAGCCAGGCCCAGGCGCTGGCGCTGGTGGACGGCACCTGCCGGGCGGGCGGGCTGCTGATGGCCCAGGGCGAAGGCTTCGCCACCGACGGCTGGCAAGCCGGCGGCGAGCGCGAGGCTTTCCCCGAGGTCCGCTGGGACTCCCGCCGCCTGGCCGTCCTGCATCTGGTGGGACTGGCTTTCCTGATTCTCTGTCTGGCCCTCCCCGCCCCCCGGATTGCCCCGCCCGGGAAGTCCCATATCCTGGACCTGGGCGCTCTGGTCGCCGAATACCGGGCCCAGATCGAGGAGCTGGCCGAGGAGAACGTGCTGAGCGAGACGGAGAGGGAGGAACTCCTCGCCCTGGCCCGGCGGCTGGCCGAGGAACGCTCGGGCGACAGTCCCGAACTGGCCTGGGAGGCGCTCGACACTCTGCGCGACGCCCTCGCCGGCAAGGCCCGCGAGGCGGCCGACAAGGCGCTCCGCGAAATGATGACGGCCGAACAGGCCAGGGACCTTCTCGACCAGCTCGCCAAGGCCCTCGAAAAAGGCGAACTGAATGCCGACGCGGCGGCCCAGGCCGCCGGGGCCTTGGCCGATTTCATGGCCAATCAGCCGGGCGGCGAGGAACTGGCCAATCTGCTGCGGGACGCCGCTCTGGACGGGCTGAATCTGGACGAGATGCAGCAACTGGCCCAGTTCGCCGGCGAATGGGCGCAGCGCGCGGGAAGGGATGGCCAGAATCTGGCAATGCGCCATCTGGCCCAGGCCGAACTGGACAAGCTCGGGGAGAAGCTGGCACAGTGCCGGGGTGCCGCCCGGGAGGACTTGGCCGACTTTCTGGCCCAGCAGGGCGGGAACTGCGAGGGGGCAATGGCCCTGGCGGCCTGCTGCGCCCAAAACGGCTGGGGAGTCGACCGCGGCCCCGGCCCCGCCCCCATGACCTGGCAGCAGGGCAGCCGCGAGGAGGGCGCGCAGTTCAAGGAAACCCTCCTCCCCGGCCAGCGGCCCGAAGACATGAACCAGACGCGGCGGGTGGGCATCGACGCCACCGCCCCCGAGGTGGCCGACGGGCCGGAAGCCACTCGGGCCGGACAGCTTGGCGG
>LVAZ01000296.1 GCA_001603055.1 Victivallales bacterium Lenti_02 | reverse complement strand
CTGGACGGGCAGAAGATGTCCAAAAGCTACGACAACACCATCGAAATCTTCGGCGAAGGCAAGGCGGTCCGCAAGAAGTTCATGAAGATCGTCACCGACTCGACCCCCGTCGAGGATCCGAAGAATCCGGATACCTGCAACGTCTTCGCCCTCTACAAGCTCTTCGCCACCCCCGAGGAACTGGCCGAAATGCGCCGAATCTATCTGGCGGGCGGCACCGGCTACGGCCACGCCAAGCAGGCCCTCTACGAAAAATACGAGGCCTACTTCGCCGAGATGCGCGAACGGCGCAAGGAATTGCTCGCCAAGCCCGCGATGGTCGAGGAAGTCCTCCAGGAAGGCGCCCGCCGCGCCCGCGCCACCGCCGAAGCCATCATGGCTCCGATCCGCGCCGCCGTCGGCATCGCCTGATTGTTCAGTCGAGCCGCCGCACCATGACCCGGCTGAAATTCGCCTGGGTCCGATAGCCGCCGATGCCCACCGAATCCGTGGGCAGCGGTTGGCTGTCCTCGTAGACCAGCACCTCGACTCCGTTGACGATGGCCCGCAGGCGGTTGCCCTCGCGCACCAGGGCCAGCCGATTGCGCCGGGGCCGGTAGGGGGCGTGCCCGCCGACATACTGGATGGGGAAATTCCGATCCTGCTCCACCTTCGCCACCTCCCTGCCCTGGCGGTAGAGGACGGTGGCCGTGCGGTCGCGGCTGTTCACCTCCAGGCGGTAGCCACTGTCGGCATTTTGGCCTTGCCCGAAGCAGAGAACCATGTTGTCGAAGGGATGGTGGATATGGCTGGGGTCCTGCTGCCAGCCGATCCATTCGGTGTTCTCCTCGACGTTCGCCGCCAGCATCACGTCCCCGGAATACTGCTGCTTGTGCCAGAGCATGCCCCGGCTTTCGGGTGCCAGCAAGCTGACCCAGCTCGAAGCCAGGGCGCAGGAAACGCCGCCATGATCGACCCAGGGACCGCCCTCCCGCCACCAGTCCGGCTCGCGCCGGTCGAACCCGTGGAACCACTGTCCCGCCGTCCGCCTCGGCACGGCGACCGCGACATCGTCGAACGCCACGCCGCCGCCTTCCGCTTCGAGCAGCAAACCGCCGCCCACGCCGCGGACCACCTGCTTCTCGCGGCTTTCCTCCCCCACCCGGACCACCACCCGATCCCGGGCCAGTTCGAGGCGCGCCGCCACCCATTCCCCGACAGCGATGGGGCAGGCCACATCGCCCGTCGTCCCGGCGGCACCGGGACCGTGGAAAACAACGGCGATTCCCACGCCATTCTGCTCGCCCACAATCACCCGTGCCAACCCGTCCCCGGCCATGATCCGCAGCCGGAAATCCAGCGTGAACGCGCCATCGAGTTCCTGCCAGAAACGCAGCCTGCCGCCTCGCCGTCCCGCTTCGAGCACTCCGTCCGCAACCTGCCAGCGTCCACTCTCGGTACCCCAGATGGCATACTGGTTGTCGCGCCCCACCACCGGGGTCTCTTTCGCCTTCCGCGCCAGCTTGTCGACATCCGGCGAACGGCGGATTTCCTCCCATTCCTCCGGGGTGAAGTCCAGATAGTCGCTGGGATCGGGAATCGTCGGGCCGTCGAAGGTGTAGGGGCCACTACGGAACATGCTCGCCGAACCGGCCGCTGCCGCCACCGCCACCCGTTCGAGCCGGGCCGGCGCGGACAGCCCCCAGTTTCCATCGCCAAGGGCATTCCGCGCCTCGCCGTCCTGCCAGAGAAGCACTTCGTGCAAGGCGGGCATCCCGGTCCCCAGCACCAATTCCCCCCGCCGGCCCAGCAAGGCAACTCCGCGTTCGGGCAACCGCCGCCAGTCCGCGTCCGTTGCCACCTGCCAGGGCAGACGATAGGCCAACCCGTCCTCGCCGCCCCAGGCCACCGAAGCCACCTGCACATCGTCGAAACGGGCCTCGCCCGCAACCACCAGCAACGCGGGACGATGCGGAACCGGAACCGCGTCGTGCCGGACGGCAACCTCCCGCCCGTCAATGAAAAACCGCCGCGTCCAGCCCCACGCCTCGACCGTGAGCAGATACCACTGCTCCGGCTCGACCCGGGGCAAACCCGTTTCCCCCTCGCCTGCCTGGACCAGATAGCGTTCCACGCTATTTTCCGTCACCAAAGCCACGCCGCACTGCGCCCCGGAAGCCGGGAAAACCGCCACCGACGCGCGGCTGCCCAGCCAGGCCGGCCCCGTTGTCTCCTGCAAGGCTTCCGCCCCGGCCGCCGCCGGCCGTCCCAACAGGGAATACTGCAACGGCAACCGATTCGGATCGAAGGAAAATTCCACCTGCCATTCGCCGGTACGAGTCTCCCACTCGCCCATGCCGTGCCCCGGCGACCGGTCGAAGCTGTCGCCGAAATGGCGCTCCACTTCGGTTCCGGGCAAGGGGACCGGCGGCGCGGGGACCTCCCCGGCGGAACCGTCGGGAACCAGCGCCACCCCCTGCAAGTGCCAGGCGACATCCCCCTGCCCGGTCAGCCGGAAGCGGGAGGCCACCGTCGCCCCCAGATCGAGCCAGTGCCAGCGGTCGCGCTCGGCCTGCCCCGGCAGAATCGCCGCGTGTTCATCGCCCTCGGGAGTCGTCAGCAGAATCCGCACCGCGCCCGCTGCCCCGAGCGGGCGCACCCGTGCCCAAATCCGGCAGGGTCGGTCGGTCCAATCCGCCGGGCGGGTGAATTCCGCCTGCCCCGTCCCATCCCCGGCGAAGGAAAGCACCTCCCCCGCCGCCGTCAGCTTCCGCTCCACCCCGGCCAAACGCAGGGCTCGGCGAACCCCGACAAACCGTTCGTCCGTCCCCGAACCGCGAACGCTTTCGCCGCCACCCCGCCAAACCACGCACCACCAGACCGCCAGGCCGAAAAGCGCCAACAGGCCCAGCAGGCAGAACCAACGCGCGGAAAAAAAACGGTTCTTCATAGCCATGGAAACCGCCACCAGGAACAACCCGCTGGCGATGTGGTCCTTCATATGGTAGTATGGACATGTGCCCCGAATGTGGTGGCACAAGCCAACCTGTCAACCCTCGAGGAGTATCCAAGATGAAATCGTATCTGCTGTCTGCCCTTTTGATCGTTTTGGGTCTGGCGTTTGTTGGCTGCGGCAAGAAGGAAGAGCCTGCGGCCAAGCCGAAAACCTCCGGCGACGTGGGGCAAGCCGAGATTCAGCGGACGGTGGACAAAGCCACCCAGGCCGTGAGCGAGACCGTCGAGCAAGCCACCGCCAAGGTCGAGGAAATCAAGCAGACCGCCGAAGCCAGTGTCGCCGAGGCCAAGGCCAAGGTGGATGAGGCCACCGCCAAGTTCGACGGGATTGTCGCCGCCATCAAGGAAAACCTCGCCGCCAACAAATTCGAGCAGGCGCTGGCGGGACTCAAGGAGGGCCTGGCCCTCCCCAACCTCACCGGCGAGCAGAAGGGCATCCTCCAGCAGTTGCAGGAAGCCATCCAGGCGGCCATGACCAAGAATGCCGCCGCCACCGCCACCGAAAATGTCCAGGGAGCCGCCGGCGAAGCAACCAAGAAGGTCGACGGCCTGCTCAAGGGCTTCGGCAAGTAGACCTGTCAAACCACATCGCACAAGCCGGGAAACGGATTCCGTTTCCCGGCTTTTTTGTTGGCCTGTGATATGCCCATCCTAGCAGGAGTCAGCCCAGTCCTGGAGTGCGGCATGGACTCTGGGTATAGATGGATTTTTTATCGAGCCCCCGCAGGATGGCGGCATATTTCGCAAGG
>LVAZ01000295.1 GCA_001603055.1 Victivallales bacterium Lenti_02 | reverse complement strand
CGCGCAGGGGAATGGCCCGCCAGCCCGGCAGGTTCGGCGGTTCGTACACCACTCCCCGGTCCGCGTCCACCGGGCCGCCGATCGAGACTCCCGCTCCCGCCACGCCGCCCCCGCCCAGCAGACCGCGCGCCGCCTCGACCAACTCGCGGATCATCGGCTCGGGACCGCGCTCCGCCCGCGAAGGCCACTCGCGCCGGGCGAGAATCTCCCCCCCGGCGGTGCCCAGGCAGACCGCGCATTTGCTGCCCCCCACATCGAAACCAAGACGGGCCGACTCGCCGCCGGACAGAGACTGGAGCGTCATGCAAGCACCTCGGAATTGGCGTGCTATAGTATAATCGAAACGGAAGAAAGTAGGCGGCGCAACACGCATTGCCAGGAGGCGAGCCGATTTTCCGCCCGGCTTCGCACCTTTTTAACCGCAGTGTCGCACGCTGGTCATACTCGCGTGTCATACTGCTGGTGCAATATTGGCACGGAGTCTGCCTGCTTCCATGCTGTTGTCTTCCCCTTCCCGGTAGGAGTTTCCCCCTGTGTCCGATTGGTCGTCCGTCCAACCCCCCGTCCAAACCCCCGCGCCGGGGACCCGCCTGGTCCGGCATCAGGGGGAGGTGCTGACCATCGAGCTGCACGGTGCGGCCGAGGGGACGGGCCACGCCTTCGTGCGCACCAATCTGGGCCGGGCCGAAGTCCGCTGGCGGGAAGTGCTGGCCTATGCCGAGGAGGGCCGCGCCATCCTCCACCGCGACTGGTCCGACGTGCCCATGCGGCAACTGGGGCCGGGACACTTCCGGGTGGACCTGCCGCTGATCGAGACCGGGGTCTTCGAGGCCAAGGCGTTTCTGCTCCACGACGGCGAGGAAACCGCCCGCTGGGTGCCCGGCGAGAATCTGCGCCTCAAGGTCGAGTCGGCGGAAGCCTACTGCGCCAACACCATCTACTGCGCCTTTCCCCGCCAGTTCGCCCGCCAGCCGGACGTGCCGCCGGAGACCGGCCAAGCCATCCGCCAACTGGACGCCCTGGGCTATCACGTCATCCCCCCCTCGGGCACGTTCCGCGACCTGATCGGCAAGCTGGACGAGATCGCCGCCCTGCGGGTGCGCATCCTCCAGTTGCTGCCGGTCCACCCGGTGCCCACCACCTTCGCCCGCATGGGCCGCTTCGGCAGCCCCTTCGCGGCCGGCGACTATGCCACCGTGGACCCGGCCCTGGCCGAGTTCGACACCGCCGCCCCGCCCATGAGCCAGTTCCGCGAACTGGTGGACGCGGCCCACGCCCGCAGCCTGCGCGTGTTTCTGGACATGCCCGCGAACCACACGGGCTGGGCCTCCGCCCTGCAGAACCACCATCCCGAATGGTTCCAGCGCAACGCCGACGGCACCTTCGTCCAGCCCGGTGCCTGGGGCGTGGTCTGGGAGGACCTGGTGGCCCTTGATTTCTCCCACCATAGTCTCTGGCGCTACATGGGCGAGGTCTTCCTGCACTGGTGCCGCCTCGGCGTGGACGGCTTCCGCTGCGACGCGGGCTACATGGTCCCGGCCGGCGCCTGGCAGTACATCGTGGCCAAGGTGCGCAGCGAATATCCCGACACCACCTTCCTCCTCGAAGGGCTGGGCGGCCGGGTGGAGACCACCGACGCCCTGCTCGGCGACATCGGCCTGGACTGGGCCTATTCCGAACTGTTCCAGACCGAGGGGCGCGACGCCATCGTCCACTACCTCCACCGGGCCTGGCACACCTCCCGCACCCGCGGCGTCCTGGTCCATTTCGCCGAAACCCACGACAACAACCGGCTCGCCGCCGTCTCGCCCGTCCACGCCCGGATACGCACCTCCCTCTGTGCCCTCCTTGCCGAAAACGGTGCCTTCGGCATCACCAACGGCGTCGAATGGTACGCCACCGAGAAAGTCGATGTCCACGGTGCCGCCGACCTGAACTGGGGTGCCGAACCGAACCTCCGCGAGCACCTGCGGCGGCTGCACGCGATCCTCGAAACCCAGCCCGCCTTCCAGCCGGGCAGCGAACTCGCCTTCGCGCACACCGGCGGCGGCAGCGCCATCGCCCTGCGGCGGCGGGCGGCCAAGGGAGACTCCATCCTCGTCCTCATCAATCTCGACGGGGAACGCGCGGTCGAGGTGTCCTGGCAGGACCCGGAGCCCGCCCCCGCCCTCTTCGACCTGATGGGCGGGAAACGCCTGGTCATTGCCCCGTCCCACGACCACACCTGCCGCCTCCTGCTCGAACCCGGCCAGACACTCTGCCTGACCGCACGGGCCAAAGCGGTCGCGGAGGTGGAACTGGCCCTGGCCCGCCTGCCCCACGAACCGGAGGCTATCCTCCGCCAGCGGCTGCGCAATCAGGCGCTCGCCGCCCGAGTGGCCAGCCAAGGTTACGGCGACATCGCCGAGGCCGACCTCGAACGGGACGCCAGCCTGCTGGCCCGCGACCCCGGGGAATTCGCCCGCAGCATCCACGGCAAAGACCGCTATGTTCCCATGGTGGAATGGGTTCTGGGACGCGACGAGCGCCGCCATGTGCTGCTGCCCCCGGATCATCTGCTCCTCATCCAGGCGGACATTCCCTTCGCGGCCCGCCTGCGCCAGAGCGGCCGGAGCGTGGCTTCCTGCCGGGCGTTCCCGACCGAAAGCGGCCAATGGGCCGCCCTGCTCTCCCCCCCGGCCACCCTCCGCGACGATGCCGAACTGACTGTGGAGTCCTATCGCGACGGCATCACCCAACGGGTGGTCGGCCCGCTCCGTTTCCTGCCGGAACTGAATGAATCGAAGATGGCCATCCAGCTCGGCGCCAAACAGCTCACCGGGCCCGATTTCCCCCACACCGTGCTGGCCAACCGGCTCGGCGGTATCGCCCAGGTCCGCGCCGCCTGGAGCACCATCGCCAGCAAGTACGACGCCTTCCTCGCCGCCAATCTCCATCCCGCCCATCCCGTGGACCGCACCGTGGCCGTCACCCGCTTCCGAGGCTGGGTGGTGTACCGCGACTACTCCAGCGAACTCGGCTCCGCCTGCCAGACCGCCTTCGGTCTGGACGACGACGGGAGCGCGGTCTGGACCTTCGGAGTCCCCACCGGCATGGGGCGCCAAATCCGTCTCCGTATCCGTCTGGAAATGGCCCGCGACGCCAATGAAATCCGCCTCCGGGTCCGGCGCAGCGGCGACCTGCACGACCCGCTCGCGGCGGATCAGCCGGTCCGCGTCATCCTCCGTCCCGACCTCGAATGGCGGACCAACCACGAAGTCACCAAGGCCTATCTTGGCCCCGAGCACGCCTTCCGCGCCGCCTGCGCGAGCCGCCCCGACGGCCTGCGCTTCGCGCCCGACCCCCGCCATCCCCTCCACCTCCGCGTCTCGCGGGGACGCTTCACCATCGAGCCGGAATGGCACTACAGCCTCGCCCTGCCGGTGGATGCGGAACGGGGCATGGACCAGAAAACCGACCTCTTCAGCCCCGGCTATTTCGCCTTCCCGCTGCTGGCCGACGAGGCGGCCGTGCTGGTCTGCCGCACCGGCGAAGAGCCGCCCGCACCCGGCGAGGAGCATCTTCCCGAACACCAGCCGGCCACGCTGGGCCAGGTGCTCCGGCGCTCCCTCGACCAGTTCATCGTCCGCCGGGACGACTCCCGCACCATCATCGCCGGCTATCCCTGGTTCCTGGACTGGGGCCGCGACACCCTGATCTGCCTGCGCGGGGTCATCGCGGCGGGCGAGCGGGAAGTGGCCGCCGACATCCTCGGGCAATTCGCTCGCTTCGAGGACTGTGGCACCATCCCCAACATGATCCGCGGGCACGACCACTCGAACCGCGAAACCAGCGACGCCCCCCTCTGGTTCCTGGTCGCCGCGCGGGACCTGATCCGCCAGGAGCCGAACCATCTCGACATGGACTGCGGCGGGCGCCAGTTGCGCGACGTCCTGCTTTCCATCGGTCGTCACTATCTCGCGGGAACGCCCAACGGTATCCGGGTGGACCATGACTCGGGGCTGGTCTTCAGCCCCTCCCATTTCACCTGGATGGACACCAACCATCCGGCGGGAAGCCCCCGCGAGGGCTACCCCGTCGAAATCCAGGCCCTCTGGCATGCCGGGCTGCGTTTCCTGGCCACCGTCGATCCGGACGGCGGCTGGGGCGACTGGGCGGCCAGGGTCGCCGAATCCGTCGCCACCCTTTTCGCCCGCGACGGAATCATCGGCCTCAGCGACTGCCTCCACGCCCCGCCGGGAACGGCGGCGGCCCAGGCCAGGGCCGACGACGCCGTGCGCCCGAACCAGCTCTTCGCCGTCACCCTCGATCCCCGCCTCCTGTCCCCCCGGCTGGCCGACGACGTCGTCCGGGCCTGCGCCGAGCTGCTCACCCCCTGCGGCATCCGCAGCCTGGCCGACCGGCCCGTGCGCCACCCCCTCCCCGTCGTCCGCGACGGCCGCATCCTCAACGACCCGCACCATCCCTACGCCCCGCTCTACACCGGCGACGAGGACACCAGCCGCAAGCCGGCCTAC
>LVAZ01000294.1 GCA_001603055.1 Victivallales bacterium Lenti_02 | reverse complement strand
CCCGCCCCGGCTGCCCCGAACCGACGTACTGCGCGACGAAGGTGTTGCTGTACCCCACCAGCCCCATGAACAGCCCGCCGATCAGCCAGAAGGTCATCCCCGACGGGCCGACCGCCGCGATCGCCGTCTCTGAATAGCGCGCCAGAAACACCCCGTCCACGATCTGCATGAGCATGATCCCCATCTGCGAGAGGATCAGCGGCCCCGACAGCCGCAGCAGTTTGCCGTAGGCGGCAAACCGCCCGTCGTCAACGACCGGGGCGACAGGCTCGCCGGATGATGGTGCTACCATGGACATGGGAAAAACCGAAAGGGGTTCCGCAACGGCAGAGGCTCCGTTTCAGAACCCGGGGACAGATGGTTGGTTCCGTCAACCGACGGTTCAGCCCTCGACCAGTTTGCGGTCGAGGATGACCCCCTGCTTGCGCAACTGGGCCTGAAGCTCGGGAACGGGCAGATCGTGGAGTGTGCAGTCGCCCTGGCAGGCCAGGGCGGCGGCGGTGCCGGCGGCCTCGCCGGTGACCGAGCAGGTGGGGATGACGCGGGTCACGTCCCAGGCCTCGCCCTCGGAGGAGATGCAGCGCCCGGCGGTGGCCAGGTTCTTGTTCCTGACGCCGATCAGGGTCCGGTACGGCAGGGCGAAGACCGGCCCGGCCTTGCGCCAGTCGCCGGTGAGGCCCACGCAGTCCTCGAACCAGCGGTGCGCGTCCTCGTGCTGGAGGACCACCGCGCCGTCCAGACGGCGGGTCATGCGGAAGCCGTGGAAGGTGGCGAGGGTGGTGGGGTAGATGTCCTGCCGCTGGTTCTTCTCGCGGAATCCGGCCAGCCGCTCGCGGACCATGCGCCGGGCGTGCAGAATCTGCTCGGTCACGTCGCGGGCGTTGTCGCCGGCGTAGGAACGCCCGTGGCCGGGGTCCTTGCGCGGGTCCTTCGGGAAATTCTGCGAACAGGGATCGAGCTTGATCTTGCCGCCGATGCTGTAGTAGTACCAGGCGGAGGCGACGTTGTTGGGATGGGAGACGGTCTTCTCGCCCGCCATGGCGCAGACGTCGGCGTCGCCCGTGGTGTCCACCACCATGCGGCAGCGCAGGGCCCGGCGACCGCTCTTGTTCTCCACCACGACGGCGGCGATCCGGTCGTTCTCGGTGATGACGTTGCAGAAGCGGGTGTCGTACCAGAGGTCCACCTTGTTCTCGACGATGAACTCCTCGAGGGAGAGGATGTAGGAGGCCGCGTTGTAGGTGAGCCGGTAGCGCTGCTTGGCGCGCTCCTCCGGGGTGGCCTCCCGCTCCCAGGGCTCGGGAATCTTCGCGTTGCCGTCGCGGATGGAGACCCGGAGCAGTTCCTCGCCGAGCCCGGCCATCACCTGGTTCCCCCGCCCGTCGCAGAGCGGCAGATAGACCACCACGTTGCCCAGCGTGGCCAGACCGCCCAGGGCGTATTCCTTCTCCAGCAGCGCGGTCTTGGCGCCGAGACGGGCGGCCGCCACGGCCGCCGCCACGCCGGCGATGCCGCCGCCCACCACCACCACATCGTAACTCGCGTCGACAGGAAGCTCCCGAGCGGGTTCTCTCACGGTCTGTCCCTCGCCATTCGCGCCCGGAGCGGCAACGGCGGGCGCGGCCGGGGAGGTGTTCCCCAGCGCGATTCCCGCACCGCCCAGAGCCAGCAGTTTGATTGTGTCTCGCCGGTCGATCTGCATGATCTACCCTTGGCTAGCCAAGTTGTTTGCAGTTCATGCCATAGCCTAGCACATGGCGCAACGCTGGCAAACCCGGACGGTATGATCTATTCTGGAAACAATTCGCCCGGGCGGCCCACGACCCGGGGATCGGGCGGCCGCACGATGCTGCCGTCCTTGTAGGCGTAGTCCAGACGGCAAAGCAGATCCCGCATGCTGTTGATCCGGGCGCGCTTCTTGTCGTCGGAGCGGACCACGGTCCACGGGGCGTCGTCGGTGTCGGTGCGCGCGAACATCTCGTCCCGCGCCTCGGTGTAGGCATCCCATTTGTCGGCGGAGGCCAGGTCGATGGGGCTGAGTTTCCAGTGCTTGAGCGGGTCGCTGGCCCGGTCCGCGAAACGCTTGCGCTGCTCCTCCTGGCTCACCGAGAACCAGTATTTCACCAGGATGATGCCCGAGCGGACCAGCATGGTCTCGAACTGCGGCACCGAGCGCATGAACTCGCGGTATTCCGCGTCGCTGCAGAATCCCATGACCCGCTCGACTCCCGCCCGGTTGTACCAGGAACGGTCGAAGAACACGATCTCGCCCCGGCTGGGCAGGTGGTCGATATAGCGCTGGAAGTACCACTGCCCCGCCTCCTTCTCCGTGGGCTTCTCCAAGGCCACCACCAGCGCGCCGCGGGGATTGAGGTTCTCCATGAACCGCTTGATGGTGCCGCCCTTGCCGGCCGCGTCGCGGCCCTCGAAGAGCACCACCACCCGCTGCCCCGTCTCCTTCACCCAGCGCTGCATCTTCAGCAGCTCGATCTGCAGGGGCTCCTTCTCCCGCTCGTACTCCTTCTTGCCCATCTTGGCGGGCGGCTCCGCCGGCGGTTCCCCGTTGCGGCGCTTCTTCCCGTTCTTGGCGGCCATCGGCTTTCTCCCTTGGGTCCGGATGCCAAAAGAAAGGCGGACGGGTGCAACCCGCCCGCCCGATTATCGCGCCGGAGCGCGAGTCACTTCTGGACTTCGACCTTGGGGCCGGCCAGGAGTTCCTTCAGATGGGTCACATAGGCGTCGGGGCCGCCCGGCTGGTACCCCGTGCGGGCAAGCTCCTTGCCCTCGGCGTCCAGCAGCAGAATCGTGGGGAAGCCCCTGACGCCGGATTTCTCGGCCAGATCCCGGTTCTGCTTGGCAGTCATCTCGGGAAGCTCCTTGCGGCGCGGGAAATCGGCGATGAACAGCACCAGATTCTCCTCCGCGTATTTCTTGAACTCCGCTTCCCCGAACACCTCTCGTTCGAGCCGGATGCACCAGCCGCACCAGTCGGAGCCGCTGAAGTTCACCAGAATCGGCACGCCCTTCTCGGCGGCCTGCTTCTTCGCCGCCGCGAAATCGTCCAGCCAACCCTCGGCCGCGAAGGACGACAGGGCGGCGACGAGAAACGCGGAAAACACCAGACGGGAAATAAGGTTCTTGCACACAGCCAAAACTCCCATGTTGCCAGATCGGGTTCGGCACCGCCGGACGGCGCCACGGAAAACACAACCGATCTGACATCATTTTGGAGTTTTGGTTCCTAGGCGGTCTCTCCGGCCGGCTCGGCCTCCGCCGCTTCCTCGCGCTTGCGACGGGGGTCGTCGCGGGAGACGAGAAATACCCCCACCAGAAGAATGGCGGGCAGAATCGGGGGGCTGACCGTCGGCATGTACTCGCCCGCTTCCCGCGGCGGAACCTCGCATTTGGCCGTTGCCGGAGCAGGCGGTGCCGCCGCCTCGTCGCCGGCCGGTTCCGCCGTCGTCTCGGCAACCGCCGCCGCAGGCTCCTCGGCTTCGATCCGGCCGCCGTAGCCGACCAGACCGACCGGCGCGTCCAGCACCGCCGGGTCGGGACCGCGCTCGAGGGCCCGGACCTGGTCCAGACTGCTCACCACCAGCACCGCCGCGAAGTAGGCCGCGAGCAGCAGATAGCCGTGGTTGCCCGTGCGCCTGGTCGCCCGCAGGCACATGCCCACGCCCGACACGTAGATCGTCACCCCAACCAAATTGACCAGAAGAATGGTAATCATCGCTCGATCCAAACTATGTGTCCATGATCTTCGCCCGGAAGCGCGCGGACCGGAACGCCGACCGCGCGACCTGAGTTCCGGCGACACTCTACTCTTGCCCTCCGGCGATGGCAAACCATCTCCGCTCGCGTCTTTCGTTGCGCCTCGTCAGAATGTCGCTATATTCTCCACCTTTGGTTTCGGCTCCACTGGGTCGAGCCAGATTCCCGTCACCGCGTGCGCGACCAAACAGTGAAGTATTTCCGAAAGGAACCCCGACAATGGCCTTGATCGACTTTGGCGGCGTGAAGGAACAAGTGATTACCCGCGACGAGTTCCCCATGGCGAAGGCCCTGGAGATTCTCAAGGACGAGACGATCGCCGTGATCGGCTACGGCGTCCAGGGCCCCGCCCAGGCGCTGAACATGAAGGACAACGGCTTCAACGTCATCATCGGCCAATCCAAGAAATATCCGGCCGACTGGGACCGCGCGGTCGCCGACGGCTGGGTTCCCGGCGAGACCCTGTTCGAGATGGAAGAGGCCGCCACCCGCGGCACCATCGTCCAGATGCTCGTCTCCGACGCCGCCCAGAAGGCGATCTGGCCCCAGATCAAGAAGTGCCTGAAGGCGGGCGACGCCCTCTACTTCTCGCACGGCTTCTCCATCGTCTACAAGGAGCAGACCGGCGTCATTCCCCCCGCGGACGTGGACGTGCTGCTGGTGGCCCCCAAGGGCTCCGGCACCTCCGTGCGCCGCAACTTCCTCTCCGGCGCGGGCATCAACTCGAGCTTCGCGGTGGCCCAGGACTACACCGGCCGCGCCCAGCAGCGCTGCCAGGCCATCGGCATCGCCGTCGGCTCCGGCTACCTCTTCCCCACCACCTTCGAGCATGAAGTGTTCAGCGACCTCACCGGCGAGCGCGGCATCCTGATGGGTGCCCTGGCCGGCGTCATGCATGCCCAGTACAAGGTCCTCCGCGCCGGTGGCCACAGCCCCAGCGAGGCCTTCAACGAGACCTGCGAAGAGCTGACCGAGAGCCTCATCAAGCTGGTCAGCGAGAACGGCATGGACTGGATGTTCGCCAACTGCTCCGCCACCGCCCAGCGCGGCGCCCTGGACTGGGCCCCCCGCTTCGAGAAGGCGGTCGCCCCCGTCTTCGAGGACCTCTACGCCCGCGTCAAGGACGGCCGCGAGACCAAGCGCGTCATCGAAACCTGCGGCGCCGCCGACTACAAGGAACAGCTCGCCAAGGAGCTGAACGCCATCGGCAATTCCGAGATGTGGCTGGCCGGCAAGGCCACCCGCAGCCTCCGCCCCAAGGAAGCCGCCCGCACGATCACGGCCAGCACCAAGGGCGTGGCCGGACGCGGCGCCAACTAGGACCGAGTCTTTTTTCCTGATTCCCAGGCCTTCGACTCCGCGTCGCGCTACATTAGCCGGCGCGGAGTTTCCTTTTCCATCCCGTCTCCCCGAGGACCGAGACTCGTGATCCTGACTTCGACCAGCCTATGGATTCTGGCGGTGTACGCCCTGCGGATCGCCCTCTTCGGCAACCCGCTGGTGCAGCATGTGGCCGCCGCCCGCCCCGCCCTCGTCGCCGCGGCCGACGCCGCCACCGGAAGGGGGGGAGCCGGGGAGGACGACCCGGAGACGGCCAAGTTCGTCAGCGGCTTCTTCCGGCGGGTCCTGCTCGGCTTCGCCATGCTCCTCCTCGAATTCGTCCTGCTGGCGCGGCTCTACTGGCTGGATGTGCTCCCCGGGCTGGCGATGGCCCTCTTCGTCCGCAGCCTGGTGGTGGCCGCCGTCGGCTCCCTCGCGACCGGCTATCTGAACCGCGAGACCGGCACCTTCGCGGCCATCCTCGCCATGCCCCGCTGGCTGCACCGCCTCGACCGGGCCAACGCCTTGGTCTCGGGCCTCGCCGCCCTCGTCTTCCTCCTCGTCCTCATCCGCAAGTAGAGTCTACCCATGCCCTCCCCGGCGGAAAACAACGTCTTTCTGGTCACCGGCGACGACGAGCCGGTCATCCGGCACGAAGCGGAGAAACTGGCCCGCCAACTGGCCGGCGAGAACCCCGACCCCTTCGCGCTGGACATCTTCCGCGAGCAGGACGCGCTGGCGACCGCCGAACTCCTCCGCCAGCTCATGCACGCGCTCAAGTCCCCCTCCTTCCTCGGCGGGCGCAAGACCGTCTGGCTCCAGCACTTCAACAGCTTCGCCAGCGAAGGAACCGCCAACTCCGACACCGCCGACGCCAAGGCCTTCCGCGAACTGGCCGACCTCATCAAGAAGGGCCTCCCCGGCGACATCGTTCTGCTCATGGACGGCCCCGGCGCCGACGGCAAGAAGGCCCTGGCCAAGACCTGCAAGGACAAGGGCCAGCTCCTCCTCTGCCAGAAGCCCAACGTCAGGGACCGCAACTGGCAGGCCGCCATGGCCGAACTGGTCGCCCAGCGCGGCGCCGCCAAAGGCGTCAAACTCCCCCGCGAAGTCTGCCTCTTCCTCGCCGGCGCCATCGGCACCGACACCGCCGCCATCGAGAGCGAGGTGGAGAAACTCATCTGCTTCTGCGGCGACCAGCCCGTCACCCTCGCCGCCGCCGAGGAAATCTGCACCGGCCAGGGCGAGGAAGTCTACTGGGCGCTCACCGACGCCCTCGGCGAGCGCGACGCCGCCGAAGCCCTGCGCGTCGTGAACACCCTCCTCAGCCAGACCAACACCGACCCCGAGTACGCCTCCCGCAACCTTCTCGGCCAGGTCGCCAGCTTCTACCGCCAGCTCCTCCAAATCCTCCTCTTCATGGCCCGCGAGAAGATCGGCGCCCACGCCGTCAAATCCACCCTCGACCAACTCACGGACGAGGAGCGGAACGCCCTCCTCGCCGACGGCTTCGAGGTGGCGGGAATGAACTCGTGGCGGGCCCAGAATCTGGCCAAGGGAGCCACCCGCTACCAGGGGCAGGAACTGGTCGACGCCGTCTGCGCCGTCCGCGACGCCTACCGCCGCTGCATCACCGCCAACGTCTCCGTGCGCGTCCTCCTCGAGGAAACCATCCTGCGGCTCGCCAGCCGTCGCTGACCCCGCCAACCGGGAAAACCGCCGTGAACCCGAACGATTTCGCCACCAGTCTGAGCGCCCTGCGCCTGCTGGCCAACGCGCTGACCGTCCCCCACACCCTCGACGAGGGGCTGGAGAGCATCACCCGCATGAACTGCGAGCTGATGGCCAGCGAGCAGACGGCCATTCTCCTGCGCGACGAGGGACGCCAGGCCCTGATCGTCCGCACCTGCCGGGGCGTGCGCAGCCCCAACCTCCGGGTCGGCCACCCCATCCAGGTACCCGAGCGGCTCGAACGGATTCTCTGGCGCACCCGCTACACCCACCAGATCAACTGGATCGAGGCGGGCATCGAGCACATCGGCTTCCCCATCCTCGTCACCCCCATCTCCGTGCGCGGCACCCGGGTCGGCCTGCTCATCACCGGCAAGGGGCACGCCGGCAGACGCTACGATTCCATCCGCCAGCAACTCCACGCCCTCATCGCCTCCTTCGCCTCGCTGGTGATCGAGAACGCCAAAATCTACGACTACCTCCGCCAGCGCTTCGCCGAGCGTTCGAGCGAACTGATCCTCGAAAACCGCCGCGAGGCCAACGGCGAGCGCGACGAAACCCAGCAGCTCATGGTCTCCAGCCTCACCAACCCCGACAAAGTCGTCCGCCTCCTCGCCGAATCCTTCTACAAGGAACTCGCCCGGGCCGGCTTCAGCGCGGGCAACATCACCATGGCGGCGGCCCATATCCTCGAATGCATCACCCGCGGCACCCCCGTCTAGCGGGGAACTGCCCACACCAACCACAGACAGATAGGTCAAGCATCATGGCGCTCTGGGGCGGACGTTTCAGCAAGGACACCAACCAAGGTGTCGCCGACTTCTCCGAATCGGTCAGCTACGACCAGCGGCTCTATCCCTACGACGTGCAGGGCAGCATCGCCCATGTCACCATGCTCGCCGAGCAGGGCATCATCGCCCGCGCCGACAGCCAGGCCATCGTCCGCGAACTCGAAGCCATCAAGGCCCGCCTCGAGGCCGGCGAAATCGAGCTGAAGACCGAACTCGAAGACATCCACATGAACATCGAGACCGTCCTCATCGCCGCCCTCGGCGACGTGGGTGCCCGCGTCCACACCGGCCGCAGCCGCAACGACCAGGTGAACACCGACGAACGGCTCTACCTGCGCCACGAGACCGACGAAATCCGCGCCGCCCTGCGCACCCTCCAGAGCGCGCTGGTTGACCTCGGCGGGCGCTACCCCGCCGCCATCCTCCCCGGCCTGACCCACATGCAGAACGCCCAGCCCGTGCTCTTCGCCCACCATCTCCTCGCCTACGTCGAGATGTTCGAGCGCGACCGCGAGCGCCTGGCCGACTGCCGCAGGCGCATCAACCGCTCCCCCCTCGGGGCCGGGGCCATCGCCGGCTCGACCCTCCCCCTCAACCGCGAACGCACCGCCGAACTGCTCGGCTTCGCCGAAGTCCTGCGCAACAGCATGGACGCCGTCGCCGACCGCGACTACATCGTCGAATTCCTCGCCGGCCTCAGCCTCGTCGCCATGCACTGCTCCCGCCTGGCCGAGGACGTCATCCTCTGGGTCTCCCAGCGCTTCGGCTTCCTCGAACTCGACGACGCCTTCTGCACCGGCTCCAGCCTCATGCCGCAGAAGAAAAACCCCGACGTGGCCGAGCTGGTGCGCGGCAAGACCGGCCGCGTCTACGCCGCCCTCTTCGGCATCCTCACCGTCCTCAAGGGCCTCCCCCTCACCTACAACCGCGACCTCCAGGAGGACAAGGAAGGGCTCTTCGACGCCATCGACACGGTGAAGGCCAGCCTCGCCCTCCTCGCCCCCATGATGGCCACCGCCACCCCCCGGGAGAAGGCCATGCTCGCCGCCGCCGCCGACCCCGCCCTCATGGCCACCGACCTCGCCGAATGGCTGGTGAAAAAAGGCGTCCCCTTCCGCGACGCCCACCACATGGTCGGCCGCTACGTCGGCTGGTGCGCCGCCAAGGGCGTCGCCCTGGACCAGGCCACCGTCGAGCAGATGCGCGAATCCATCCCCCTCGCCGAACCCGAGTGTCTGCTCCTCTTCTCCGCCGCCCGCAGCGTCGCCGGGCGCGACCTCACCGGCGGCACCGCTCCCGCCCAGGTGGCGAAACAGCTCGAATTCTGGCGCCACCGCCTCGAAGCCGGGGAATAGCGGGCACAAAAAAACCGCCGTTGCCATGCAACGGCGGTTCGGGACAAACCTAGAATCAGTCGCGGTCCCAGTAGTTCACGCCGACATCCGCCAGATTGCGGATGACCCGCGTATCCACATGCCCGTCGATCCAGGCCACGTTGCAGGCTTCGCCATGCACGGGGTAGGTGATCCTCGGAGTCGAATCGGTTCCGGAGATGACGAAGACGCCGTTGGCGTCCGGCCCGGAGGTCCCCAACGCATGCTTGGCGCAGTAGTGCTGGTACCAATGGCCGTTCGTGTTCGTTTCCGCGAGCATGATGGTGGTCGAGGGATGCTTGAACATCACTTCGGAATTCCTCGCGGTCGACCCCCATCCTTCGTTGAACACATGGGTCATGGGCATCTGGTAGCGAGTCCACTGCATCCAGTCGTCGCCGATGCTCGACGTCTGGCTCGGGCAGAGGAAGACGCCCTTCTCGTTTACATAGGAGAAGATGTGCTTGGCCCAGATGATCCGTTGGGTGGCCCCTGTCCCGTTGTGGTCGTCGTAGACCGGAACGAAGGTCTGGTTGTAGTCGTCCTTGTACATGAACTGGGCCAGCGTGATCTGCTTGAGATTGGCCGTGCAACTGGCCTGACGCGCCTTCTCCCGCGCCTTCGACAAGGCCGGCAGAAGCATGGATGCCAGAATGGCGATGATCGCGATCACGACGAGCAACTCGATCAGGGTGAAACAACGCCGTTGCATGGATGGTCCCTTTGTACTGCGAGCACGATGGTAAGAACAACAACGCCTGTCCGCTAACCATAACAACACGCCCCCCGGCCCACAATGCAAGCCCTGGCGCACAATTTTGCACGCGCGTCCGGACCGGCGCGTCCCGCCCCCGTTCGCAGCAGGGGTTTGACCCCGTTTCGTTCGTAGTCCGGGCTTCCGCCCGCTTGCCGTTCGTAGTCCGGGCTTCAGCCCGCTTTCCGTTCGTAGTCCGGGCCTCCCCCGCTTTCCGTTCGTAGTCCGGGCTTCAGCCCGCTTTGGGAGGAAAACCCCGCCGCGCCGTCAGTCCTTCCAGTAGGACCACTCGCGATAGGTGGTCACGGTCTGCGAGGAGACATGACCGTCGGCCCACAGCATGTTGTAGCGGAGATTGTGGCGGTTGGCGGCCCGCGTCCCGGCGGTGTCGCTGAGGGAATTCACCAGGACAAAAGCGGGATCGTAGCCGCTGGCAACCGCCGGACTGTAGGGACCGGCATAGAGGTTCTGGTCGTCGATGAAAACCAGCGTGCCGCTCGGATCCTGAATCCGGGACAGGGCAAGACCGCTGTCGAAGTTCGTCGTCCCGCTGAACCGGCTCTGGTTGTAGCCGTACATGCAGACAATCCCGTCGTCGAACGCTTGCCCCACGGTGTCGGACGGACAGCGCCAGACATTCGCGTCCTTGATGTAGGGATGGAGCAGCTCGGGGGTGTGATAGTAGCCGCCGGACTCGCCCGAGGTCACCAGATAGAGCGGGGGCAGGGTTTCGCGGGAGTCGTCGATGTACATCAGCCAGCCGAGCCCGATCTGTTTCAGATTGCTCGAACAGCTTGCCTGCCGGGCCTTCTCGCGCGCCTGGGACAGGGCGGGAAGCAGCATCGAGGCGAGGATGGCGATAATCGCGATGACCACCAGCAGTTCGATCAGCGTGAAACGGCCACGTCTCGGGGTATGCATGATCCATATCCTTTCGATGGTGACGGCAAAACCTACCAAAGCAAACCGGTAGAACATACCATACCCTGCACTGGAAAACAACACAGTGCAATTCGCCTCCGCAACAAACAGCCCCGAAAGGAGTTGCGCCTTTGCCGGCGAGGTCTAGCTGCAGGCGAGATACAGGGCGACTCCGGCGGCGGCCAGACCGAAGACCAGCAGGAGAATCTTCCAGACGCTCCACGGACGCTCGCCCTGGACCTCGCCGGTGCGCCCGTTCACCAGGAAGCGGTAGGGCTTGCCGCCGTAGCGGTAGGCGCTGACCCAGACGGGGAGCAGAAGATGCTTGAAGGTCAGATGCTGGCGGCGGGTGTGGACCGAATGGATGCGCTGATGGTCGCCCCCGATGTCCCGCCGGATCGCGGCCCGGATCGCGTCGTCCATCTTCCCGCAGGCTTTCTCGAAACCCTGTTTCAGATCGACTTGATAGCGTTCGGCGCGGAAGCCGGCCAGATATTTCTCGTCGAAGGGGACGAGGTTCTCGAGGTCCCAGGGCTCGAGCTTCTCGGCGCAGGCGGTGGGCAGCCCCTCGCTGGCCAATACCAGAATGTCGTCGAAGGTGTTGAAAACCACCCCGCTCACCCGGTGCCAGCGGGTCCTGCGCACCTGCCGGGTCCGGGTGACCCTTTTGCCGTTCACAGTAGTGGTGTAGGTCTGGGTCTCCCAGTAGTCGTCGCCCCGTTCGCCCGTATAGTGGCTGATGGTGTCCGCGTCATAGGTCCAATAGGGCACATACATACCGGCAAGGCGCGAAGCGGTGGCCTGGTCGGCGCTGCGCTTCAGAGCGCTGGGGGCGAACCAGAGCGAGCGCAGCCAGCCGCCGAACAGCTTCACCGCCTGCTCGCGCGGCACCGCGAAGGGCAGCAGACTGCGGGGGCGGATATGGGTGTCGGCGTGGGGCGCGGCGACGATGGGCGAATCGCAGAAGGGGCACTTGTCGGCCTGAACAGTGGGACTGAAACTGGTCTCGGCCCCGCAGGCGCTGCACGACACCACCGTGTCCTCGACCATGTCCTCCTGGCTCCCCGCCTCCTGGAAATAGGCTTCCAGGTCCAGTTCCTCGATCTCCTCGCCGCTCTGCGGAATGTGCATCTCGTGCCCGCAGTAGATGCAGGTGACCTGCTGGGCGGTGGGCAGGAATCGCATGATTCCCCCGCACTGCTCGCAGGGGAACTCGATCTGCTGCACGGCGACCGGGGCGGCGGTATCCTCAGACATGGCATGCTCTCCGTATGGGGTGACAGGCATTGGCAGTATACCGCCTTCATCCCCCTCGGAAAAGCCAAACCCGGCCGCCGGATACTTTTTTCCGTTCCTCGGAATCAGGAACGGGCGGAGCATGAAATCCAGGCACCGCGCCAAGCGCAGCAAACAAACCGGCCGACCCTGGCAAGCGTCAAGCAGCGGCCATAGGGCGGCTAACCAAGCGAAAAAAGTGGCAAAAAGTGGTGCTGGAAGACGCCGAATGCCACCCAAATGGCACCTCTCGAATGGTGCCGTTTTCGACTCCGAAACCTACGTCTTCGAGTAGGAAACAGCAAGACGCGACGTTGCGGAAACAGCCGAGCCCAACCGAGAGGTGAAGCCGTCCGGCACCAATTCTTCCCGACATTTGTCCCCTCCCCCCACCTTCCGGCCCGATATCGCCAATCCCCCGACGGCCCGTTATCTCGATCTTCCAGCCGTCGCCGATACCTTGCGTGGCGGGCCTCAAAACCGGTGATTGACGTTCAGTTTGACTATCTGGGTTCCTTCCCGTTTTCCCTACGCCCTTCTATCTACGGCATGACAGTTACCCGGCCGGCCTGTCCAGGACTTCCCTCAGCTTGCGCCCAAGCTGGAGCCGCGTGAATGGCTTCTGCAGGAAATGCACGCCTTTTTCCAGCACCCCCTCGTGCGCGATGATCTCGGCGGTGTAGCCCGACATGAAGACGGAGCGCAGGGAGGGCTGGAGCGCCGCCAGCCGTTCCCGCAGTTCCCGACCGTTCGTCTCCGGCATCACGACATCGGTCAGCAGCAGGTCGACGGGGTTCGGATGGGCCGCCGCCAGCTCCAGTGCCCGCGCCGCCGAGGAAACCGCCAGCACCCGGTAGCCGAGGCGCGACAGCATGTGGCTGGTCGAGCGCAGCAGGGGTTCCTCGTCTTCCACCAGCAGCACCGTCTCGCCCCGCGCCGCCGGAACTTCCTCCTCCATCCCGGAATCCAGGTTTCCGCTCTCCGCCAGGCAGCGCGGCACATGCACCTTGAACGTGCTGCCCTTGCCGGGTTCGCTGTCCACCGAGATGAACCCCCTGTTCTGGCGGACGATGCCATACACAGTGGCCAGTCCCAGGCCGGTTCCCCTCCCCAACTCCTTGGTGGTGAAGAACGGCTCGAAGAGGTGGCCGAGCACCTCCTCCCCCATCCCGCAGCCGTCGTCGGAGACCGTCAGCGTCACGTAGTCTCCGGGTTCGGCTTCGGGATGCCTGGCCGCATATGCCTTGTCCACGGCCAGGTTCGCCGTCTCCACCGTGACCGTGCCCGGCCCGCCGATGGCATCCCTGGCGTTCACCGCCAGATTCGCCAGAATCTGGTCTAGTTGGGATGGGTCCATGAACACCGGCCAGAGGCTGGCGCCGGGTTTCCAGACCAGCCGGATATTCTCGCCGATCAGCCGCTGCAGCAGCTTCATCATTCCTGGGACCGCGCCGTTCAGGTCGAGCACAGTCGGTTGAACAGTCTGCTTCCGCGCGAAAGCCAGCAGTTGCCGAGTCAGGTCTGCTGATCGGTGGGCGGTTTCCACAATCTCGTCCACATATTCACAGACCGGATGCTCCGGTGCCAGATCGAGCTGGCACAACTGGGCGTTGGCCAGAATCGTCATCAGCTTGTTGTTGAAGTCGTGCGCGACCCCGCCTGCCAGCCGGCCGACCGACTCCATCTTCTGGGCCTGGAGGAGCTGCTCCCGCGCGGCGTCCCGCGCCGCCTCCGCCGCCTCCCGGGCCGCATGCGCCGCGATGGTGTGCAGAGCATAGCCCAGATCGCCCGCCACCTCCAGAAAGAGATTCCTCTCCTCCTCGTCCACTCCCAGTTCCGCGCTCCCGGAAACGGCGAGGAAACCAAGCATATCGCTGTCATGGACCATGCGGGCACAAATCACCCCGACTCCAGGGCAACGCGCCGCAAGCGGGCATGGACCGCAGGCCGGCTCCCCCGCCGACACAATATGGATTCCTTCGCCGTTCGCCGCCGCCGCGCAGCACGGCGGCACCCGGCCTTCCTCGATCCAGGCGGCAAGGGGGGGGAATATGGCATCCATGCCCGTCTGCGCATAGCGGGTCGCCCGCCCCTGTTCGTCGGTCAGCACGATCAGCGCTGCCGTATAGCTGCGGTCTTCCACAAGCAGGTCGCAGGCCGCCAGGATCAGGCGTTCGGGACTGGTCTCCCGCACGATGAGCTGGTTCACGTCGCGGATGGCGCGCAGCACACGGTTGAGGCGGTGCACGGTCTCATCCTGCCGCCGGTGCGCCGTGATGTCCCGGACCGCGTGGACGGCGCCGGCGTACTCCCCGGCCGCGTCCAGAACCGGGTCCACCGTCACCTCGATCCACTGGTCGCCCATGGGCAGTTCCAGACTCTCGCGGCGCAGGCTGCGCCGCGCGCGCAGGGCGGGACAGTCCGGGCATGGCTCCGGCGTGCCGCGGACGATCTCCCAGCAGAGTTTTCCGACGCATTCGTCGGCGGTCCGTCCGAAAATGCGTTCGGTCGTCCGGTTCGCCCGCAGAATCCGATGGTCCCGGTCCAGGAGCCAGATGGCGTCGCGGGCCGCGTCGAAGGTGGCCTGCCATTCGCGCGCCACCCGCGCCAGTTCGGCGGTGCGCCGCACCACCAGCCGACGCAGGCTCCAGGACCAGACCAAGGCCAGGACCACGACCATCAGTAGCGGAACCGCCACGTAGGCGACGTATTTCGCCACCTCATGCCAGCGCGGACCAGTCTCGTAGGTGCCCAGCCACTTGTCGTAGAGCCGCTGGTACTCGCCCGAGTCCTTGAGCGCGCGCAGCCCGTCGGCGAACTGCGCCAGCAGGGCGTCCTGCCCCTGCCGCACCGCGTAGCAGTACTGGCCGGAGTAAAGGGACCGGCCAATTTCGAGGTTGGCCCACCCATTCTTCTCCATCGCGTGCAGTGCGCCGACGCGGGTGAGCAACCCGCATTCGCGGCGCCCCTCCGCGACCTCCCGCACCACCTCCTCCTGGGTATCGACGGTGGTGATCCTGGCCCGGATGCCCTGTTCTTCCAGCACTTCCAGCACGGCGTCGCCGGCCTGGACGACGAGATCGCGGCCGGCGAGTTCATCCAGCGTCGCGGGCGGCTCGCCGCTCCCCCGGCGCACCACGCCCACGCAGTGGATGGCCAGATAGCGCGGCGAGAAAGCCAGAACCCGGTCGCGCTCCGGAGAGTAGAACATGCCCTCGACCGCGTCGATCTCCCCCTTCTCCAGAGCATCGACCGTCCGTTCCCACGGTCCCAGGCGAATCTGCACGTCCATGCCCATCTCGTGCGCGATGGCGCGGGTCAGCTCGACCGCGAATCCGGACGGCCGCCCCTTTTCGTCGAGAAACTCGAAGGGAGGGAAATTGTGGTCGCCGCCGACCACGATGGGCCGGTCGGAAGGCAGTTCGAGGCGGGCGAACCATTTCGCGTGCAGCCGCCGCTGGGTGCCGTCCGCCACCACCAGCGCCAGTCCCTCGTTGAGCAGGGCGAGCGTGCCGCGGTCGCCATCTCTGACCGCAAAGCAGAAGTCCTGGCTGAACTCGGCAAGCGGCTGGTCGACGATGCGCAGATCGTCGCGCAGGCTGCTCTCGGCAAGCAGCCTCAAGGCCACCAGACGCTGGACGACCACCGCTTCGAGATGACCAGCGGCAAGAGCCTGGAACGCCTCGGCGAACGTCGGCGAGGTCGCGATCTCCAGCCCGCGCTCCTCCCGGCGCAGAAACTCCTCCGCATTGTCACCCGCCATCACGCCGACCCGCCTTCCCCGCAGGTCCTCCAGACTGCGGATGCCCGTGGTGTCCCGGCGCACCACGATGGCACCGTGCATGGTGAGGTAGGGGACCGTGAAGTCGAACAGCTCCTCCCGCTCCGGCGTCCGCCCCACCAGCGGCAGGGCGTCGATCTCCCCCCGTTCCAGCCAGCCCTTCACCTCCGCCCAGGGCCCGGTGCGGAAGCTCACCTCCCGGCCCATGGCACCCAGAGCCGCCTGCATCAGCTCCACCGAGAAACCGGTGCTCGCCCCGTCCGCCTGGACGATGCAGAACGGCGGATAGTCCACCTCGCAGCCGGAACGAACCACCTTCCGCGCTGCGTCCTGCCCCGCCGCCGGCCGCAAGGCCACCGAAAACAGCAGCAGCAGCAGAAGAAGAGAGACAACCGCGATTCGCGCCGTTCCCGGCTTCCGTCCGTCCCGGGGAGTGAGTAGCATTCCCATCGCATGCCCCTGTCTCGCCAGCCTGGTCCCGCTGGCCGCAATCGCCGCATATCTGCTGGTGTCAAACATTCGTGTGCTACTTTACGGCATCGTTTTTCCATCTGCAACAAATCGGCCTTTTCCACCGCAAAAAGTCAGCGCGGACGGACGGGCAAACGGTCGCTGTTCCGCTTGCCTGATGCTGGACATCCGGCAGTTACCTGACTGTCGAAGGCAGTCATGCACGCGGCGCCCCGCCGGACAGTCCATCCCCTCTTCTCCCTCCTCTCTCTCCATAGCCGTCCGGCGGGGTCTATTCCCAGTGCGTTCCGAACCAGAATCCAAGGAAAACACCATCTTCGGACAGTG
>LVAZ01000293.1 GCA_001603055.1 Victivallales bacterium Lenti_02 | reverse complement strand
CGCCTATCCCATCCTCAAGGAGGCCGCCCTTTTCCTGCTCGACTGGCTGGTCGAGGACCCGCGCAGCGGGCAACTCGTCTCCGGCCCCTCCTCCTCGCCCGAAAACTCCTTCCTCACTCCCGAGGGCGAGAAAGCCAACCTGGTCATGGGTGCGGCCATGGACCACCAGATCATCCGCGACGTTTTCGCCGCCACCCGCGCCAGCGCCGGGATTCTCGATCTGGATGCCGAATTCGCGGCGGAACTCCAAACCGCCCTCGACCGCCTGCCCCCGCCGCGCGTCGGCGGCGACGGGCGGCTCATGGAATGGCCCGAGGAATTCGCCGAACCCGAGCCCGGCCACCGCCACATCTCCCATCTCTACGCCCTCCATCCCGGCCAGGACATCACCGTGGACGGCACCCCCGAACTCGCCCGCGCCGCCCGAGCCACCCTCGACTACCGCCTTTCCCATGGCGGCGGGCACACCGGCTGGAGCCGCGCTTGGATCGTCAATCTCTTCGCCCGCCTCCAGGATGCCGGGAAGGCCGGCGAGAACCTCCAGGCCCTCGTCGCCCACTGCACCCTGCCCAACTTCTTCGACAACCATCCCCCCTTCCAGATCGACGGCAATTTCGGCGGCTGCGCGGCCATCGCCGAAATGCTTCTCCAGAGCCATGTGCCCGACGGTCGGGGCGGCTGGGAAATCCGCCTTCTGCCCGCCCTCCCCGCTATGTGGCCCGACGGGAGAGTCACCGGCCTCCGCGCCCGCGGCGGCGTCACCGTCGATCTCGCCTGGCGGAACGGAAGTCTTGAACAGGCCATCCTGCGGGCCGACCGGCCATGCCAGGTCACGGTCCGCCACGGCGACCGCCAGACCGTTCTTGCCCTTGGCGCTGGCCCCGAACGGTTCCCCGCCGCCCCGCTCGTCGGATAGTCCCCGCCCCCAGCCGGACCCGAGGGGCGAGTCGCCGCCGGAATCGAAAATAAAAATTTCCCATCGGCCTTTCCGACCGCTCCCCCTTCCCATGCCCTCATCAGGCAGGTGATAGCCATTGTCGCGGATGGCGGCGGAGATCAAAAATCAGCGTCCTTCGGGTCAAAATACCCCTTTACGGGGAACCTTGTCCCGACCGCCCGGTCCATTAAGAAAACTTAATTTTTCTCCGTCCTCGCTGAGAGACGGGGAGTTTCTCCCCCTTAGCCAGAACATCTTCCCCCAGCAGACAAGGAGGTTTCTCCACCATCAAACCGTATTTCCAGTATAGCCGATCCGTATGGGTGACGCCTATGCGCTCCACCCGAACCAAACGCAACCAAGGAGATCTATCATGCTGAATACCAACAAGAAACTAATGGCAGCCATGCTTTCCGCCGGGGCTCTTTCCGTCGGTGCCGTGGCAGCCGAACTGTCCTACCAATCGCACAATCGTCTGATGAACACCGAGACTGCGATCACCGTTCCGGCCGGCAACGTGGAAGTCACCGCCGGGCTGGACTACACCACTCGCACCGGGCGGCGTGGATTCGACAACAACTGGGCCATCGACCAGCGGGCCAAGGCCCGGGTGTACGACTGGAACCTGACCGCCCGCTACGGCGTGGCCGACGATCTCGATGTCTTCCTCCGCACCGGCTGGGTTGACATCAAGGACCGCTCCTACCCCTACGGCGACCACTACGGGCGCGGCATCGACGATCTCGCCCTGGGCATGAAATACGTGGTCTGGCGCGACCGCGAGGATTTCAGCGTGGCCTATCAGCCTTCGCTCACCATCCCGCTCCGCGCCTATCAGAGCAAGGATGGACGTCTCGGCCCCAGCCAGAATACCTGGAGTTTCGACCAGACCCTGGCCGCCACTCGCGACTGGTCCTGCGTGTCCGGCAGCGTGGCTGTCACCCAGACCATCCCCTTCGGGGAAAGCCGCCATCACTACTCCCGGCCCTTCATGCAGGAACAGCGCCACACCCGCGGCACCACCGGAGTCGATGTCGGCGTGGTCTACACCGACCTGCCGATCCAGCCTCTGGTCGAGCTGAACTATCTGCATGAATGGGTGAGCAGCGGCAGCGACGCCGACCTGCTGGCCACCACCATGGGTGCCCGCATGCCCATCCCCGGCGTCGGCCTGCTCATGGCCGGCGTGCAGTATCCCCTCGCGGGCCGCAACAGCTACCGCGGCACCACCCTCTCGATGGGACTCACCGCCGAATTCTAGACCCAAACCAAGCCGTCTTCTCCGGCGGCATGACCAACCAGCCGCCCGGTTTCCGACCAGGAAACCGGGCGGTTTTTTGTGCAGCGACCGAGAGCGACGACGCAATGGTCCCGCCAGTGCGAACAGGCTTTCGTCGAAGCTCCGCCCGTGCTGGCGAAACCAGCCACCCGCCGTTTCGCCGATTCCGAAAAAACCAGGACCGCAGTTTCCCGGCCCGGAACAGGCGGAAAAGACACGTCGCCGCAAACGACGCAACAACCGGCAAGTCAGCCAGTTCCGCAACGCCGTTCCGAGCATCCTCGAAAAACCCTGGATTTTCACCTGGATTTTTTTCCGCGCGGGGTTGACACAGGTAGGAAACGGAGTCATTACGTATGGTGGGTTTTAAGAGCACCGTAACGTGACGTTTTTCGCAAGTTTGTACTTGGCTTTCCGGGGCCGGTCGCGAGCGAAGTCAACGCTCGGGAAATCGCCCGGATGCTGCCGCCCTGCGGGCGGCGCGGCCAGGTAGCAGTTCTTGCGGGAAGCGAACCATCTTCCCAGCACATCCCAAGGAGGGCGACGCAGGAAATCCTCAGGACATTCCGGGCAGGCCTTCCTCCCCCCTCCCTCTGGTTTCCTCCCCCTCCCCGCACCCTTGCCGGCTGGCCGCTTTCCGGCCGCCGTTTCAACGAAAAGGCATCCAGCATCCCCATGATGACCGTTGCCGACGTTGTCAGAATTCTCGCGGGCGAAACGATCTGTTGCGCCGACCAACTGGGCCGTCCGGTGGACTCGGTCGCGGCGAGCGATCTGCTGAGCGACGTGCTGGCCTTCGACCAGGACCGCTTCGCGCTGCTGACCGGGCTGACCAACGCCCAGGTGGTGCGCACCGCCGACATCACCGGCGCGTCCTGCATCGTCATCGTCCGCAACAAGCAGCCCCAGCCGGCCGCGGTCGCCCTGGCCCAGGCCACGGGCATCCCCATCATCCTCTCCCCTTGCAGCATGTTCGAAGCCTGTTCCCGCCTGAGTCATTGCACGGATATCGAGAATGACACAGCTTCACGAGCGGCAAATCCGTCTGGTGCACGAGCTGATGTACCAGATCAAAGTCCGGGAGGTCATGACGGCTAAGGTCGTCACCTTCCCCCCCACAGCGACGTTCCGGGAAATCCAGCTCTGCATGAAAGAGCACCGGTTTTCCGGCACTCCCATCGTTGGCGCGGGGAACGAGCTGCTTGGCATCGTCAGCATCGACGACATCATCTCCTCCTTCGACAAGGGGCACATCGACGACCCCGTGGCCGAGTTCATGACCCGCGAGGTGGTCACCATCCCCCAGAACTACTCGACCATTGCCGCCTCGAATCTCTTCCACAAATACCACTTCGGGCGGTTGCCCGTGGTCGAGGCGCCCGGCAGCAGCAAACTGGTCGGCATCCTCACCTTCGGCGATATCCTCTCCCACCTGCTGCTCACCATCAACTCCATCGCCGAGCGCTTCGAGGAGCAGGAACGCAATCTGGCGCGGACCATGGAGCGCCCCATCCGCGACACCCTTCATTTCGAACTCGCGCCGGACAAGTTCGACCTGGCCGGCGTGGCCTCGACCATGGTCAAGAAGCGCATCAAGGCGCTCGGCGTCCCCCCCGACATCGCCCGGCGCGTCGCGGTGATCTGCTACGAGGCGGAGATGAACGTCATCCTCCACTCCCTCGGCGGCTACATGGACGCCGACATCCGCGAGGACATGGTGCGCATCGTGGTGACCGACGAAGGCCCCGGCATCCCGGACATCAACAAGGCCATGGAGCCGGGCTACACCACCGCCAACGAGAAAATCCGCGCCCTCGGCTTCGGGGCCGGCATGGGCCTGTGCAACATCAAGCGCTGCGCCGACGACTTCTCCATCACCTCGTCCATGAAGACCGGCACCGTCCTCGAAGCGACGGTCCGCCTGCCCGCGCCTCTGTCCCCGCCAGCCGCCGAGGAGAACCTTCCCCGTGAAACTCCATGAGATGATCCGCTTGCTTGAGCTGGACCCGATCCAGGTGGACGATCCCGCCACAGTCGAAGTCACCGGTGCCTACTGCGGCGACCTGCTCAGCGATGTGCTCGGGCACTGCGAGCCGGGGGCGATCTGGTTCACCGTGCAGGCCCATGTGAACACCATCGCCGTGGCCGACCTGCGCGACGCGGCCTGCGTGGTGCTGGTGAACGGCGTCTCGCCCGATCCCCAGACCGTGGCCAAGGCCCAGGCGCAGGGGGTCCCCCTCTGCGGCAGCGAACGGACCTCGGCGGAACTCTGCATGCGCCTGGCGGGAGCGTTCCAAACCCCATGACTTCCACCCGCTTCGATCTGCACCTGCACTCCGCGCTCTCCGCCTGCGCGGAGAACACCATGAGCCCCCGGCAGATCGTCGCCCGCGCCGTCGAATCGAATCTGGACATGATTGCCGTGACCGACCACAACGCCAGCGCCCACGCCCCCCTGCTCGCCCGCCTCGGCGAGGCCTGCGGGCTGGTCGTGGTGCCGGGCATGGAAGTGACCAGCCGCGAGGAGGTCCATCTGCTCGCCCTCTTCGCCGACCTGGCCGGGCTCCGCGCCTTCCAGGACACCGTGGACGGGGCCCTGCCCGAAGCCAAAAACGACGCCGACTACTTTGGCTGGCAACTGGTCTACGACGAGCAGGACGAAGTGGTGGACGTGGACGACCGCCTGCGCCAGATCGGCATCGGGCTCGGGCTCGACGCTCTGGTCGAGCGCATCCATGCCGGGGGCGGCGTGGCCGTCCCGGCCCACGTCTTCCGCGCCCGGAACAGCCTGACCAGCCAGTTGGGATTCGTCAATCCCGGGGCAGGCTACGACGCGGTCGAGGTCTCGGTGCGCACCTGGCGGCAGCAGGGGCTGCACCTCGGCCAGACCATCGCCGACTACCCGGTCATCGTCGGCTCCGACGCCCATTTCCTCGAGGACATCGGGCGCTGTCCCGCCGAGGTCCCCCGGGCCGTCCGCACCGTGCCCGAGCTGCTCGCGGCCCTGCGCCGGATGGAGGAGGCCTGATGCAGGACATCTCCCTCCACCTCATGGACGTGCTGGAGAACTCCGCCAAGGCGGGCGCGAAGAACGTGCGCGTCGATTTCACCTGGTCGGGCGCGCGCCTGCGGCTACGCATCGAGGACGACGGTCCCGGCCTGCCGCCCGACATCGCGGCGGACCCCACCGACCCCTACCGCACCACCCGGCGCGAGCGCCCCGTGGGGCTGGGGCTCGCCTTCCTCCGCCAGTCGGTCGAGGAGACCGGCGGGCGGCTGGGGGTGGAGTCCACCCCCGGCAAGGGAGTGGTCGTGACCGCCGAATTCGTCTTCGGCGGCGCCGACGCCAAACCCCTGGGCGACCTGCCCGGCGTGCTGGCGATGACCACCGTGGCCTGGCCGGAGCTGAACCTCCGGGTCACCGTCCACGGCACCGACCTGGTCCTCGACATGCAGGCGGTCATAGCCGAGCTGGACGGCGTGCCCATCGACCATCCGGCGGTGCGCGTCTTCGTCGGCGAACTGCTCGAAGGCGGCCTGAGCCAACTGATGGCCTGGGGCGGCCAGGAATTCACTCTGGAGAATCAAGCAGCCGAAGTACAAGAAGGACGGGCCGACCCTGCAGGTCGTCCGGCGGGTGGCCACACCCCCCCTTCTGTTTTCCCCTGAATCAGTCTAGGGAGTCCAACGCCATGAAGAACCTGGAAGAACTGCGGAAGATTCGGGACCAAGTCAAGAAAGACTTGGAACTGCGGGCCGGAGGCCACCGGGCGAAAATCGTGGTCTGCATGGGCACCTGCGGCATTGCGGCAGGCGCGCGCGACACCATGAAGGCGATTCTGGACTGCCTCGACGAGAAGGGGATCGCCGACGTGACCGTGACCGCGGCCGGCTGCCCCGGCTTCTGCGAACAGGAACCGCTGGTCGAAGTCCAGGCCGCCGACGCCAAGCCCGTGCGCTACGGGCATGTGGACGCGGCCGCCGCCAAGCGGATCGTGACCGAGCACATCGTCGGCGGCAAGGTCGTCGCCGATTTGGTTTTCGCATAAGGGGAGTTCCGGATGCCTACCGAATCCTGCGACCAAACCTGCCAGAACACGCTGTTCGCGGAACTCGACGAGTTCATCGCGCAACAGACCAAGGGACGAGATTCGCTGATTCCCATCCTGCACCGCGCCCAGGACCTGTTCGGCTTCCTGCCCATCGATGTGCAGGAGCATGTGGCCAAGGCCCTGAATCTGCCGGTGAGCGAGGTGCTGGGCGTCGTCACCTTCTACCACTACTTCACCATGCAGCCGCGCGGGCGGCACACGGTGAACGTCTGCCTGGGCACCGCCTGCTATGTGCGCGGCGCCAAGAAGGTGGTCGAGGCCCTGGCCCAGGAACTCGGCGTCAAGATCGGGGAGACCACGGCGGACCGCCGCTTCTCCCTCACCGCCCAACGCTGCTTCGGCGCCTGCGGCCTGGCCCCGGTGATCATGATCGACGACGACATCCACGGCCGGGTCACCCCGAAAAAAATCGCGGGCATTCTCGCCCAGTACGAATAGGTGGCATAGCATGAACACACCCCGAGCCCAGATACTGCTTTGTGCCGGCGGCTCCTGCATCTCCTCCGGCACCGAAAGCGTACGGGACGCCTTTCTCCGCGAACTGGCCGAACAGGGACTCGGCCAGGAAGTCGAAGTGATCAGCACCGGCTGCATGGGCATGTGCGAGATCGGGCCGATGGCCATCGTCTATCCGGAAGGCGTCTTCTACCAGAAACTCAAACCCGCCGACGCGGCGGAAATCGTCCGCGAGCATCTGCTCAAGGGGCGCGTCGTCGAGCGCCTGTTCTACAAGAAGCCCAGCACCGGCGAGGTGGTCGAGACGCTCGCCGGCATTGACTTCTTCAAGCTCCAGAAGAAGATCGCCCTGCGCAACTGCGGCAACATCGACCCCGAGAACATCCGCGAGTACATCGCCGCGGGCGGCTACGAGGCCCTCGGCAAGGCGCTCACCGAGATGACTCCCGAGAACGTGGTCGCGGAAGTCAAGACCTCCGGCCTGCGCGGGCGCGGCGGCGCCGGTTTCCCCACCGGTCTCAAATGGCAGTTCACCGCCGCCGAGAAGAACGACACCAAATACGTGGTGTGCAACGCCGACGAGGGCGACCCCGGGGCGTTCATGGACCGCAGCATCCTCGAGGGCGACCCCCACAGCGTGATCGAGGCCATGGCCATCTGCGGCTACGCGGTCGGTGCCAGCCAAGGCTACGTCTACGTCCGCGCCGAGTATCCCCTCGCCATCCACCGTCTCCTGATCGCCATCGGCCAGGCCCGCGAGCTGGGGCTCCTCGGCCAGAACATCTTCGGCCAGAACTTCTCCTTCGAACTCGAAATCCGGATGGGGGCGGGCGCCTTCGTCTGCGGCGAGGAGACCGCGCTGATGAACTCGATCGAGGGCAAGCGCGGCGAGCCCCGGCCCAAACCGCCCTTCCCCGCCCAGAAAGGCCTTTTCGGCAAGCCGACGGTGCTGAACAACGTCGAGACCTTCGCCAACGTGCCCTACATCATCGTCAACGGCGGCACCGAATTCGCCAAGCTCGGCACCGAGAAGAGCAAGGGCACCAAGGTCTTCGCCCTGGCCGGCGACATCAACAACTCCGGCCTCGTCGAAGTGCCCATGGGCATCACCCTGGGCTCGGTGGTCCACGACATCGGCGGCGGCATCCCCAAGGAGAAGAAGTTCAAGGCCGTGCAGATCGGCGGCCCCTCCGGCGGCTGCATCCCGGTGGACCACCTGAACACCCCCATCACCTACGAGTCCCTGCCCGAACTCGGCGCGATCATGGGCTCCGGCGGGCTCATCGTCATGAACGAGGACACCTGCATGGTGGACCTCGCCCGCTACTTCCTCGAATTCATCCAGGAGGAGTCCTGCGGCAAATGCACGCCCTGCCGGGTGGGCACCCGCATCATGCTCCAGATCGTCACCAAAATCTGCCGGGGCCAGGGCACGATGGAGGACCTGGCCAAGCTCGAGGAACTGGCGCCCCAGATCGCCAAGACCTCGCTCTGCGGCCTCGGCCAGACCGCCCCGAACCCGGTGCTCTCGACCCTCCGCTACTTCCGCGACGAGTATGTCGAGCACATCGTGGACAAGCATTGCCGGGCCGGCGTCTGCAGCTCGCTGATGTGGGCGCCCTGCACCAACGCCTGCCCCGCCTCGGTCAACGTGCCCGCCTACATGACCTACGTGGCCAACGGCGAATTCGAGGAGGCCCTCCGCATCCACCTGCTCGCCAACCCCTTCCCCTCGGTCTGCGGCCGCGTCTGCCCCCAGTGGTGCATCAAGAAATGCCGCCGGGCCGACTTGGAAGGCCCCCTGGCCGTGCGCCTGGTCAAGCGCTTCATGAGCGACCAGCGGCAGGACTACAGCAACCTCTATCCCGCCAAGGAGGCGGCCAACGGCAAGAAGGTCGCGGTGATCGGTTCCGGCCCCGCCGGACTCACCTGCGCCTACTACCTCGCCCTGCGCGGCTACGAGGTCACCGTCTTCGAGCGCCAGGACGAATCGGGCGGCATGCTCCGCTACGCCATCCCCGACTACCGCCTCCCCCGCGACTACGTGGACAAGGAGATCAACGGCATCCGCGCCCTCGGCGTGCAAATCCGCTGTGGCGTCGAGATCGGCAAGGACGTGACCATTCCCGAACTCGAGGCCGAAGGCTACGCCGCCTTCTTCCTCGCCAGCGGCAGCGGCAAGGAGATCAAGCCCAACATCGACGGCATCGACCTCCCCGGCGTCTACACCGGCATCGACTTCCTCGAACGGGCCGCCAAGACCAACGACATCGCCCTCGGCAAGGACGTGATCGTGGTCGGCGGCGGCGACAGCGCCATCGACGCCTCGCGCATCGCCCGCCGGGTCGGGGCCGAACAAGTCACCATCCTCTACCGCCGCACCCGCAGCGAAATGCCCACCAATCCCATCGAAATCCGCGAGGCGGAGGTCGAGGGCAACAAGGTCGAGTTCCTGGTCAACGTCATGGCCATCCGGCAACGCGCCGACGGCAAACTCGAAGTGGACGTGCAGAAGTACCGCCTCGGCGCCTTCGACAAGTCGGGACGCCGCCGCCCGGAACCCATCTCCGGCGATATCACCACCCGCGTGGTGGACAACGTCATCCTCGCCATCGGCCAGACCTGCGACGCCGAACCCATCGTCGAGACCAGCAAGGGACTCACCGGCACCAGTTGGGGCGGAGTCGTCGCCGACCTGCGCACCGGCAAGACCGACGCCCCCAACGTCTTCGCCGGCGGCGACCTGGTCAGCGGCGCGGCAACCGTGGTCGAGGCCATCCAGGCCGGCCAGATCGGCGCCCGCGCCATCGACCAGTATCTGCTCCCCGACTCCCAGCGGAAATACCCCTGGGAACAGCTCTCCCTGCCCGTCTACAAGCCGAATCTCGAAGCGGAAATCGAGGAGATCGCCCCGGTCCACCAGCCCCTGCTCGAAGCCGAGGAACGACTCATCTCCGTCGAGGTCGAGCGCACCATCTCCGCCCGGGAAGCCATGCGCGAAGCCTGCCGCTGCCTCCGCTGCGACTACAAGGAATAGGAGACCGAGACCATGAACGTCAAGGAAATCGTGCGGAAGCGGGGCAGCGCGCGGACCAACCTCGTGCAGATTCTCCACGATCTGCAGCAGGCCTCCGGCGACAACTCCCTGCACCGCGAGGACCTCGAGGAGCTGGCCAAGGTGATGGGGCTGACCGCCGCCGACATCCGCGGCACCGCCTCCTTCTACTCCATGTTCAGCTTCACCCCCCGCGGCCGCCACCTCATCCGCCTCTGCGAAAGCCCGCCCTGCTACATCATGGGCGAGGAGAACATCCTCGCAGCCATCCGCGCCAAGCTCGGCATCGACTTCGGCGAAACCACCCCGGACCGCCGCTTCACCCTCGAGGCAACCAGTTGCCTCGGCGCCTGCGGCGTCGCCCCGGTCATGATGGTCGACGAGGAAATCTACGGCAATCTCACCGAGACCAGGGTCGCCGAAATCCTGGACCGCATCGCCCGCGCCGACCAGACGGCGGCGGCGGACTGACAGGGAGCAACACCATGGCAAAACCAAGAATGCATGTGATGATCCCCGTCGATGCCGACACCGTCGTCATCGGCGCGCGGGAAATCAAGAGCCGCTTCTCGGCGGAGATCGGCAACCGCGGTCTGGCGGACGAAGTCAAGGTCATCGAGACCGGCTCCTTCGGCCCCACCAACGCGGGCGTCGTCGCCGCCATCCAGCCCGACGGCGTCATCTACGGCAACCTCACCCCCGAGCGGGTCGCCGACATCGTCGCCGAGCACGTCGTCAAGGGCCGCATCTGCGGCCGCTACGTGCTCCCCCGCGAATGCCCGCCCCCCGTCCCCGAGGCGGCCGATTCGCGCCAGACCCAGTACGCCGGGCGCATCGTCCTCGACAACTGCGGCCGCATCGACCCCGAGAGCATCGAGGAATACATCGCCAACGACGGCTACTTCGCCCTCGGCAAGGCCCTCACCGAGATGACTCCCGAGCAGGTGCTCGCGACGGTCACCGACTCCGGTCTGCGCGGTCGCGGCGGGGCCGGCTTCCCCACCGGCCGCAAATGGAGCTTCTGCGCCTCCGCCAAGGGCGACCAGAAGTACGTCATCTGCAACGCCGACGAGGGCGAGCCCGGCACCTTCAAGGACCGCCTCATCATGGAGGGCGACCCCCACAAGGTCGTCGAGGGCATGGCCCTCTGCGGCTACGCCATCGGCGCCAGCATGGGCTACGTCTACATCCGGGGCGAGTACAAGCTCTCCATCGAGCGGCTCGAAAAGGCCATCGCCGCCGCCCGCGCCAAGGGGCTCCTGGGCAAGGGAATCTTCGGTTCCGCCTTCGCCTTCGACCTCGAGATCAAGATCGGGGCCGGGGCCTACGTCTGCGGCGAGGAGACCGCCCTCATCGAGTCCATGGAAGGCAAGCGGGGCGTTCCCCGGCTCAAACCGCCCTTCCCCGCCACCCACGGCTATCTCGGCAAGCCCACCAACGTGAACAACGTCGAGACCCTCGCCACCATTCCCGCCATTGTCCGCAACGGCGCGGACTGGTTCCGCTCCTTCGGCACCCCCGGCACCCCCGGCACCAAGGTCTACACCATCATCGGCCACGTCAAACGCCCCGGACTCATCGAGGTCCCCGCCGGCGTCACCCTCCGCGAAGTCATCGACGACTATGCCGGCGGCATCGCCGCAGGCACCTTCAAGATGGCCCAGCTCGGCGGCACCGCCGGCGAAATCCTCGGCCCCGAAATGCTCGATGTGCCCATGGACTACGACGCCATGGCCAAGGTCGGCCATGTGCTCGGCTCCGGGGCCATCCTCGTCATGAACGAATCCGTCGGCGTCAACGACTTCCTCCACTCCTGCCTCCGCTTCTTCCGCCACGAGTCCTGCGGCAACTGCAATCCCTGCCGCAACGGGCTCCAGGCCCTGTTCGACATCGCCGGGCGGCTCAAGGCGGGACAGGGCTACCCCGGCGACGTGAACCTCATGGAGGAGCTGGTCATGGCCCTCAAGACCATGGCCTACTGCCCCCTGGGCCAGTCCCCCGCCGGACCCGTCATGTCCGCCCTCCGCTACTTCCGCCCCGAGGTCGAGACCGGCATCGACCCGAGCCGCCAGCGGCCCGAACCGGGACACACCCAGATCGACCTGGTGGAACTGACCATCTGAGGCAACCTGATCGCCGATGCGACTACCGAATATAGGAGACGAAACCCAATGCCATCCGTAACCCTTACGATCGACCGCCAGACCGTGACGGTGCCCGCCGGAACAACGATCCTCGACGCGGCCAAGAAGGTCGGAGTCGTGATTCCCACCCTCTGCCAGTTCCCCGGCGTCAGCAGCCCCGGCTCCTGCCGCGTCTGCCTGGTCGAGGTCCAGGGCGCGCGCACCCTCCAGCCCTCCTGCGTCAGCACCGTCGCCGAAGGCATGGTCGTCCGCACCAACACCAAATCCGCCCGCGACTCCCGGCGGCTCTCCGTCGAGCTGCTCCTCGCCAACCATCCCTGGGACTGCAACGCCTGCGTCCGCAACGGCGAATGCGAACTCCAGGCCCTGGCCCAGGACATGGGCATCACCGAGGTCCGCTTCCCCTACACCAAGGAAAAGGTGCCGGTGGACACCTCGACCCCCGCCCTCATCCGCGACATGAACAAGTGCATCCTCTGCCGCCGCTGCGTCGCCGTCTGCCAGGAGGTCCAGGGAGTCGGTTCCCTCGCCCCCCGCGCCCGCGGCTTCGACACGGTCATCGGCACCGGTTCCGGCGACGAGCTGGGCGAGGCCGTCTGCGTGCAGTGCGGCCAGTGCTCCGCCGTCTGCCCCGTCGGCGCCATCTACGAGAAGGACGCCATCGAGGCCGTCTGGGCCGCGCTCGACGACCCCACCAAGCATGTGGTCGTGCAGACCGCCCCCGCCATCCGCGCCGCCCTCGGCGAGTGCTTCGGCTGCAAGCCCGGCACCGTCGTCACCGGCAAGATGGTCGCCGCCCTCCGCCGCCTCGGCTTCGACAAGGTCTTCGACACCAACTTCACCGCCGACCTCACCATCATCGAGGAAGGCTACGAGCTGCTCCGGCGACTCAAGAAAGCCCTGGTCGACAAGGACGCCGGCGTCAGCCTCCCCATGTTCACCAGTTGCTCCCCCGGCTGGATCAACTACATGGAGTACTTCTATCCCAAGCTGCTCCCCAACCTCTCCACCTGCAAGTCTCCCCAGCAGATGTTCGGCGCCCTCGCCAAGACCTACTACGCCAAAAAGGCCGGGGTCGATCCCAAGGACATCGTCGTCGTCTCCGTCATGCCCTGCACCGCCAAAAAGTACGAATGCGTCCGCCCCGAGATGAACGGCTCCGGCTTCCAGGATGTGGACTATGTCCTCACCACCCGCGAACTCGGCCAGCTCATCAAGGAGGGCGGCATCGACTTCCTCAGCCTGCCCGACGAGGAGCAGGACATCCCCATGGGCATGTCCACCGGCGCCGCCGACATCTTCGCCAACACCGGCGGCGTCATGGAGGCCGCCCTCCGCACCGTCTACGAGGTCGTCACCGGCCGCGAGCTGCCCACCGACGGGCTCCATGTCGTTCCCGTCCAGGGACTCGAGGGCCTCAAGGAAGCCTCCCTCACCTTCTCCGAATGCGTTCCCGAATGGAGCTTCCTCGAAGGCGTCACCGCCAAGGTGGCCGTGGCCCACGGCCTCTCGAACGCCCACAAGGTCTGCGAGCGGGTCGCCAGCGGCGAAGGCGGCTACCACTTCATCGAGGTCATGTGCTGCCCCGGCGGCTGCATCGGCGGCGGCGGCCAGCCCCGCTCCACCACCGACGAGGTCCGCAAGGCCCGCATCGCCGCCATCTACCACGAGGACGAGGGACGCCCCCTCCGCAAGTCCCACACCAACCCCGCCGTCACCGAAATCTACGAGGAGTTCCTCGGCGAACCCGGCGGCCACACCTCCCACAAACTGCTCCACACCCACTATCACAGCAAATAGGCGTTCCCCGCGTCTCCCCCGCCGGACGGCGGGGGGGACACCCCAATCC
>LVAZ01000292.1 GCA_001603055.1 Victivallales bacterium Lenti_02 | reverse complement strand
CGCCTACCGGGGCCAGCCCTTCTTCGTCAGCGAGTTCGGCGGCACCTGGTGGAACCCCGAAGCGGCGCAGGCCGGCCGGAACGAATCCTGGGGCTACGGCCAGCGGCCCGCCACCATCGAGGAGGTCTACCAGCGCTTCGAGGCCCTCTGCAACGTCCTGCTCGACGACCCCAACATGTTCGGCTACTGCTACACCCAGATCACCGACGTCTTCCAGGAGCAGAACGGCATCTTCTTCTTCGACCGTTCCGCCAAGTTCGACGCGGCCCGTCTCCACGCCATCCAGACGCGCCAGGCCGCCATCGAGAAGTAACCCGCCAAGCCGCCGCCCGGCCCCCCGTCGGGCGGCGGAGGACCGCCGCATCTCCAAGCGCTTGGTTGGCAAGGCGGTGTGTTCGCCAACGGTCGCCGACAGCGAGCCCCCAAGTCACCCTGCGCTCATGCGTGCTCCAGCTTCTCCGCCTCGGCGATGAAGCACTCCTGCATCTCGGGCGTCAGATCGATGAAGCGGGCATTCCAGCCGCAGACGCGGACTTGCAGGTTGGTGTAGAGTTCGGGACGGCGACGGGCATCCTTCAGCGCCTTGGCGTCGAACACGTTGAAGTGGACGAACAGGCCGCCGCGCGCGAAATAGGTGCGGACCAGGTCCGCGATCACCCGCGCGCCGTGGGGACCGTTCACCGCCGTCGGGTGCAGCATCAGGTCCAGAACCGAGCCGTCGGGGAAGTCGGCGTGGTCCAGCTTGCCCACGCTGTTGATCAGGGAGGTGATGCCGCAGCGGTCGCGGGAGATAGTGGCGCCGGCGTTCTTCGAGATCGGCTCGCCCTTCCGGCGCCCGTCGGGGGTGGCCTTGGTCTGCTTGCCGAAGTTGACGCTGTGGTCGATGGACCAGCACCCCATCTGGAAATGGCCGCCGCGCCGGTTCGGGGTCCGGTTGATCCTCTCGGCCGTGAATTGCGCCACCGCGACGGCCAGGTCGTCGACTTCGGGAATGTCGTTGCCCCATTTGGGGGCTCGGCGCAGGGCGGCGGCGCGGAGTTCCCCGGCCCCTTCCCAGTCGCGCTCCAGACACTGGCGCAGCTCGTCCCAGGAACAGAGACCCTGCTGGAACACCAGATAGTTGATGGCGGCCAGGGAGTCGGCCACCGTGCCGATGCCCGCGCACATGACGCCGGAGGTGCTGTACTGGGTGCCGGCATTCGAGACATCCCGTCCCTTCGCGATACAGCAGTCCATGGTTCCGGAGATCACCGGGGAGGGATTCACCCGCGGCCAGCATTCCTCCCACGAACGAGCCTGCGCCAGAGTCTCGTCGATCACCCCCGCGAGAATCTGCTTGTAGCGGTCCACCACCTCGGCGAAGCTGGCGGGCGCCGCCGGTTCGGCGAAGACGTATTCGAGAATCCGCGGCAGGTTGAGCAGGGCGCTCATGGTGCAGGAGAGTTCCTTGCCCATGATGGCGGGCTCGTAGCAGCCGATGGGGAGGAAGTCGATCAGGTCCTCCTCCGCCTTGCCGGCGCGCCGGAACATGTCGTAGGCCACCTCGTCGTTGGCGAAGACGATGGCCGTCTGGCCGTTGCGGACGCATTCGGCGGCGGCGAGCAGGTACTTGTCCGGCGTGCCCGGATTCAGCCGCAGGGAG
>LVAZ01000291.1 GCA_001603055.1 Victivallales bacterium Lenti_02 | reverse complement strand
GGCATGGTGTGGCCTCTTTGGGTTATGCTCCGCCTTCGCGCGGCAGTATGCGGCTGTCTCGTACATGGGTTGTGAAGCCCATCCGCCTCCGGCTGAAATGCCCACTCGAAGAGATGGCAGTTCGGACGTCGTTCGGGGTTCTCCCTCCCTTCTCCCGTCGAGAACCAGGGCGCGCCGCGTCCGTGGCGAAGTGAAGGCGAAAGTCCTTCACTTCGTTACGGACTTTCTTTCCAGTTCCACCGGGTGAACCACCTTTTGGAAAGGTAGTTCTACAGGTGAACCACCTTTCGGGGGTCTGGCGGGGTGGTTGGATCATCCTTCCGAGTCCTCCCTTGAGTGGCTCCGCAGGCGTTGCCGGTCGATCCTGTAGACGTTTACGGCCTGCTTGCCGCGTTCGGTCTTGGTCGGTCTGGCCTTGCTCTCTATGAGCAGTTCGCCCAGGTCCACCAGTTCTTTGAGAGCAGCGGCCAGCTTGCGGCGGGCGATGCCGCATTCCTTGCAAAGCGTGGTGTAGGAGGGCCAGGCGCATTGCTTGGCGTCGTTCATGTGCCAGGCGATGACGGTAAGCACATGGCGGGCGGTTCCCCTCGCTCTTGATCTGGCGAGAACAAGATTCAGGTCGTTGGCGCTCACTCGCGGCCCCCCTCCCGTTGCCGCCTCCGCCGGAGTTCGGCCCGGCATTCGGCGGCCAGGCAGGTGCGTTGCCGCTCGCCCCGGGTGACTCGGAACCAGCGCAGACAGCACGGGCATTGTCTCTGCCAGACGTTGGCGGGGAAGCGGGCGGCGCTCGCGTTCCCCTCTGGCATGTCGAGGGGGTTTGCAGGCGAGGGCGCAGGCGGTACATTGGGGGTGTCCCGTCCCCCCCGTTCGGCCCCGCGTCCCCCTTCCAGGCGCGGGGCCTCTTCGCGTCTAGGCGTCGGCATGGTCGAGCCCCCCCAGGTTGGCGGATACCGACGCCTTGACTCTGGCTTTCACCAGTTCGAGCTGCCCCGCTTCCTTCTGCCAGCGCTCCACTTCGCCGCAATAGGCGTCCGTGTCGATGATTCCCTCGATTGCCTTTTCGAGCAGTTCGGCCAGTTGCTCCGGGGCCAGCGCCTCAAGCTCGTAAGCGTCTGCGCTCCCGTACAGTTTGATGAATTTCCGGTAATTGGTGGAAGTCTTCTTGGCATCGATGGTCAACGGCAATCCAAGCTCCCTGGCTTGAGCGGGTGTCAGCGCGGGGCGCACAGCTTCCACCTCTTCGACGCCGAAGTCGTCCCGGATGCTCCGGGCGAAGCTCTGCGCGATCTCTTCGCCGTCCGGATCAGCGTCAGAAAGCAGAATCAGGACTAGTCCCGTTTTGCCGCTCCGGCGGTATCTCTCCACGATCTGGCGGCGCGGCTCGACTGAGCAGAAACCGCGTCCGCTCGTTACGGGCAGGGTGTATTCGTCGGCAACCCGGCGGACGATTTCGGCGACGGTGTTCTTCTCGCAGACGATTTCCACATGCCGTAGTTGTCCCTGCATCAAGTCCCGTCGATAGTCGCCAAGGAACCAGTGCATTTGCCGTTCCACATAGGCGGCGACGGTGGCATGGGTTCCCCATAGCTCGACCGGGCGCGTTTCGTCCGCAATCGCCTCCCAGGGCAGCAACCCGGCCAGCCTGGCCCGTGCGCAAAGGTTGGTGAGCCCCTTGTATGATGACGGGGTGTTGTCGTATCTGCGGGCCTTGCTGGCGTGAATCAGGGGAGGGGCGTTCAACAGTGCATAGTGAATTTGGCGCACGCTCAGCGGCCAGTATTCGACACGGTTCCGGACGATGGTACGAACGGCGTCCATCATGGGGCGCTTGGCCTCGGATATGGCCGCCCGCTTCACCTCCCCGACAATCGCCATGGAGTCCGGGAACGGGATCAGCGCTTCGCGCCGTCTCTCTTCGAGCCGCTCCCGAAGGGCGGCGTATGCGTCCCCGGAGTCGGCCAGTACGATTTCCTCGTTGGCCATTTCGCCCGCGTCCTTGGTCCTCTGCCGGTTGTAGACGGCCAGTTCCTTGAGCTGTTCGGCTCTCGGGAGTTCGGCCAGCCGGAAGCCGGTTCGGCGGTGAATCGGGACTAGTCCCGTTTTGGTCAGAATGGCGGCGGCATGGCGGCGGTGCCCGCTCAGGATGAAACCCTCTTCATCCACGATCAGCGGGTCTTTCACGCCTTCGCGGGCGATGCTCCGCGCAAGGGCCGCGTCGTCGTCGTTCCGGGCGTCGAAGCGGTGGTATAGCTCGTTGTTCAGCAGCGAAGGGCGGATGTCCTCCGGCCTCACCTTCTCGATGGTCCCGATGTTGTGCCCGTCCCCGTTCATGCTACCGGCCCTCCCCGGTAGCGGCCAGGGCCTTGACAGCGGCGGCGGGAATGCGCCACAGCTTGCCGACCTTGCGGCCCGGCAGGCGTCCGCTCTTCACCATGCGGCGGGCGGTGCACACCGATATGGACAGGGCGGCGGCGGCGTCCTCAAGGGCCAGCATGGGCGGCGGCGGCTCGCGATCCGGGCGGGCCTCGCCTTCCAGCTCGTAGCCCCTCAGCGCGGCAACCAGGGCGGTCGGTGTGATCTCGGGAACGTGTGGGGCCAGCAGGGTGTGAATGGCCGTAAGGGTGGGGGCGGGTATGGTGTTGACCTTCACCGTTCGGCCCTCCCTTCCGGGCGAACGAGCCCCAGGGCCTCGGGGGTCGAGCCCAGGATTTCGGCCACGCGGGCGGCGCTCGCGGCGCTCAGGGTCTGGTGCCCGGATACGACGCGCGAGACGGTGATGGGATGGAGCCCCGCCAGCCGGGCCAGTTCGGCCCGGTCCATGTCGCGCTGCTCCAGGGCAACGCGAAGGGCTCGGTTCTGCGGAGTTCGGACGATGGTAGGCATTTCCCGGCTTCCTCTGAGTCGATCCCACGGGCCGCCAGGAAATGAAGAAAGCGCAACCCGCAAGACCACGGCGTTTCCGCCATGTCGAGAGAGCCACGCTTACAGCGTCGAAACTCGGTTATGGACACTCGCGAAGCGGTGTGTCCGGGTGTAATATAGGAAAGTCTAGCACATAGTATGTTTCTGTCAACTTGGATAACTCGCCATGCAAGCCGAATTCTGCCCTCACTGCGGTTCTTCGATGGAGAACGCCAGCCCGGAATGGGCGGCTTGCTCCCCAGGGTGCAAGCGCAAGCTCCGGGGGGTCTGCGATGACGTTGCCAGGGGATGGATTGCTCTTTGCATGGACGAACGCGAGCCGGGCGAACCGCTCACTCTGCGGGAGTTCGCCCGGATGGTGCATGAACGGCTGGCCTGCCGGGTACTCTCCCCCGATCTGAGCGTTGCACAGATGGGCAATGCGCGGCTCGTGGCTGTCCTCCCCGGCCTGCTGCACAACTCGCTGGTCCCCGACGATCTGGACGGCGAGCTATACGGGCGGCTCGTGGCCAGCGGTTGGGTTGACTTCTCGGAATACGTCTATCGCAACCTACAGGCGCGGGCCGGTGCCAGGGCCACGGCATAGAGCCCTCGGGCCGGGGTCTAGCGGCTGGCGAGCCAGGCGAGCACTTCCGCCCGGATGAACCGGCGGTCGTTGCCCAGGCGGTGGCAGGGGATTCCCTCCGCCTCGATCATGCGGTACAGCGTCGCCCGGTGAATCTTGAGGAAGGCGGCGACTTCGGCGGCGGTCATAACCTCGTCGGTCATGGTTTCGTCGGGCTCGATGTCCTTGTGCGGTCTGGCCATGTTGTTGGGCTCCGGGGTTGGGGTGGGGTGGCGTCTGCGGCTTGGCCGATGGTGTTCACTGTAGCTTTTCCGAAGGAAAAGCGCAAGCGTTTTTGCGTCGTTTACGGTCGCCCTATATGATGTCGCGTCGCATAACGTCGATTAAGTATAGCTCGAATTCCTGCCCTATCTTCCTAAACCGCAACACCTTACGCCATATTCCGGCGTTTTTGCGTTTTTGTATCTTGTTGCCATTGTGGCAGTTGTGGCCGTTTCGACCGTTTTCCTGCCTTCACTTCCGGCCCCAGGCGGCGGCGATGTCGAGCAAATCCCGGACGCGGGCGGCGGGCAGTTCGCGGGCCAGCCGGGCCAGTTGGTCGCGCTCCGTCTCGATCTCCACGGGGGGCGCTTCGCCCTCGATGGGGGCGGGCCTGTCCGGGCCTTCCGGCAGGGCCAGCGTCGGCAGGGCGGAGAGAATCCGGCCCGCGTCCCGGTCCATACTCCAGTTCTCATAGATGCGGGTGATCTCCGGCGAATTGTGCCCGAGCCAGGATTGCACCAGCCCCAGGGGAACGCCAGCCCGTGCGCATTCGGTGGCGAAGGAATGGCGCAACGAATGGAATCCCCGGACGGACGCGGCCCGCTTGCGGCCCTTCCCGGCCTCGATGCGCGTTTCGAGTTCGCAACCCTCGAAGAGCTGGCGCATTCGCTTGGATATGCGTTGCGGCTCCCGGTGGTAGAGTTCGGCCAGTTCCGGGCAGACGGCCCCGGCCCGTTCCTCCGGGGGGGTGCGCTCCAGTTCCGCCCGCAGGTCCGGGTGAATGGGAAAGCTCACGGTCTTGCGCGTCTTGCTCGTGCGCCGGATGATGCGGCCCCCGTTTTCGTCCAGGTGGATGCCTTCCCATTGCATGGTGGCGCAGTCCCCCAGGCGCAACCCGGTGAAGGTGGCGAGAATCAGCAGGCGGCGGAACTCGCCGGGCGCGGCCTCGATGACCGCCCGGATTTCGTCCGGTTCCAGGTTCTCGCGGTGGACCGGTTCGGCGCGGTACTTCTTCGCGGCGGCGAAGGGGTCCGGGCGGCCCGCCAGTCGGCAGACAACCGAGCAGGTGGCGAGAATCTTGTTGTGCCGGTTGGCCGTCACCTCTTCCCGCAGGTGCTTCGAGAATGCGGCGACGTGCCGGGCCTCGATGTCCTCCAGTGCCCGGATGCCTTGCCCCTCCGCCCATGCGGCGAAGGTTCGCCAATGGCTGGCGTTGTCCTTGACGGTCTGCGGCGACAGGGCGCGGGCAACGTCGCCTCGGGTCGCCTCGATGTAGGGGAACCGTTCCCAGGCTTTGGCGATGGGTAGCTTGTTCCGCTCCGCCTCTTCGCGCTCCCGGCGTTCGGCGATGGTCCGTTCGGCCTCGGTGGCTTCATCCTCGGCAGTGCGCAGGGCGGTGGCAAGCTCCCGCAGGCGCTTCGCCTTGTCCTTGAACGCCAGGGGCGAGAGCAGGGCGCGGCTGGCGTCCTCCGCCCCGGCCCGGTCGGTGACGGGGTTTCCCTGTTCGTCCTTCAATGCCCGGTCAACCCGTTTCCCGTCCAGTTGGAAACGGACGTAGTAGTTGCTCCCCCGCTTGAACAGCGTCCCGGTGGTCTTGCGCCCCATGTTCCGGCCCCTTCGGCTTGGTGGTTGACTTCGCGGCGGTTGCCTGCCATGCAATGCCTATCTGTGCCTACTTTGGCGCGGTTTTTCGGGGGTGCAAGTCGATAGTGTGGTACAAAGTGTGGGAATGGTTTTCATTTTAGGTAGAAAGTTACGGTATCATAATCCGTAGGTCCGGGGTTCAAGTCCCTGAGCCGCTACCAAACAAATCCAGAGCCCCAGTCTCAGTTCATGAGCTGGGGCTTTTTTGTGCCCCTAACCGGCACAGCCCCCCGAATCCGTAGTGGCCGGTGCCTGGTTTCGCTCGCCCGGCCCCTGTCGCGGGCAACTTAGGAATGCCCCATATTTGGCCTGATTGAGTGTACCGGAACC
>LVAZ01000028.1 GCA_001603055.1 Victivallales bacterium Lenti_02 | reverse complement strand
GCCCGTCGCCCGCGAGGATGTCGCGGTCGCCGTGCTCGACGGCCCAGGCGCGAAGCCGTTCGCGCATGGTGGCGAGCAAAGCGGCATGTTCGGCCCGGTCGGCCACATTCCACTCCTCGCCGGGATCGTTGGCCAGATCGTACAGCTCCTCGCTGCCGCCGATCTCGCTGTAGCAGAATTTCCAGCGTTTGTCCGCGACCATGTAGAGCTGGTTTCCCGGGCCGAGGCAGTAGGAAACGATCCATTCGCGCTCGGGGGCGTCCTCGCCGCGCAGCAGGGGGGCGAGGTCCATGCCGTCCACCTTCCGGTCGAGGGGGAAGCCGGCCAGCGAGGCCAGGGTCGGCAACAAGTCCTGGAGTCCCACCAACTGGTCGGCGACGAGGCCCTGGCGCACCTGCTTCGGCCAGCGGATCAGCAGGGGAATCTGGACGCTGCCCCGGTAGAAGCAGCATTTGGCGAAGAAACCGAAATCGCCCAGCAGGTCCCCGTGGTCGGCGGTGTAGACCACCACGGTGTCGTCGAGCCGTCCGCGCTCTTCGAGGTAGTCGAGCACCCGGCCGATCTGCTCGTCCTGGAAGGTGATCTGGCCGTAGTAGTGGGCGCGGGCGACCCGGTAGGTCTGGGGGGACCAGAGCGGCCAGCCGTGGCCCGCCGCCTCGATGTGTTTGGGCGGACTGCGCGGAATCCCGTTCTCCTCGCGGGCGGCGAAGGGCGCGGGCACGGCGCGGGGGTCGTAGAGGCTGTCGTAGGGCCGGGGCGGATCGTAGGGGGCGTGGGGTTTCGGGAAGGAGAGAAAGAGGAAAAAGGGGTCGTCCGGGCGCTCCGCCGCATGCTCGTCGAGCAGGCGCATGCCCTGGTCCGCGACCCAGGCGTCGCAGTAGTGCTCGGCGGGCAGGGGCGAAGGGGCCGGATGGATGTCGTTGTTGCCCACGCCGTGGGCGCGGGCGTAGCCGCCCCAGCCCACGGTCTTCAGATGGTCGTGATAGTCTTCGAGACCGGGGGTCGAGCCGTCGGGGCCGAACTGGGCGAGAACGCGGCCCGATTCATGCAGGGCCACCTTCTGGAACCCATGCAGAAGCCGGGGCGCGCCGGGCGGGGAATAGGGCACATAGTGCAATTTGCCGGAGGCGTAGGCCCCGTAGCCCCGGGCGGCGAAAACCTCGGCGATCTTGAGCTGGTCGTCCCGGATGCGCCCGCTGTTGTTTTTGCTGCCGGTGCAGACATGCGGATAGTTGCCGGTGGTGAAGGCGGCGCGGGCGGGCACGCAGATGGGGTCGGGGGTGTAGGCGTTGACGAAGCGGACCCCCTCGGCGGCGATCCGGTCGAGATTCGGGGTACGGACCAGGGGATGCCCGGCGCAGCCCATCGAGTCGGCCCGCATCTGGTCGGCGAAAATCACCAGGACATTCGGCTTCATGCGGCTTTACCGGTAGACCTCGCCGAACCCGTGGCGTTTGGGGGCGCGGTTGTATTCGGCCATGGCCTGGGGGAGATGGCGCTTGAGTTCGGCGATGCGCTTGGCGTCGGCCGGGTGGGTCGAGAGGAAATCGCTGATGCTGCCACCGCCGCCCTTGCCCTCGGAGAACTTTTCCCAGAAATGGACCGCCGCCTCGGGATGGTAGCCCGCGCGGGCCATGTACATCAGGCCGATGCGGTCCGCCGCGTACTCGTGGACCCGGCTGTAGGGGAGCAGGAGGCCGACGGTGCTGATGCCGCCGTAGGCAAGCAGCCAGGTTTCGCGGGATTCGGCCGTTTGATCCTTGAGCGCCACGCCGAGGGCGAGGGCGCCGGCGCTGACCGCCATGGCCTGGGTCATGCGCTCGCCGCCGTGCCGGGCGGTGGCGTGGGCCACCTCGTGGGCGATCACCGCCGCCAGCTCGGCGTCGTTGGCCATGTACTGGAAAATCCCGTCGTAGACCGCGATTTTGCCGCCGGGCAGACAGAAGGCGTTGGCCTGCTCGCTGGCGAAGCATTCGAACTCCCATTGATAGGTGGGCTCGTTGGCCGCGTCGGCCACGTTCCGCCCGACCCGGGCCACGGCGGCGGACCATTTCGAGCTGGCCGTGGCCTTCTCGGTCCCCCGCACATCGGCCCAGGCCTGGGCCCCCAGATTGCTCTCCATCGCGGCCGGGGTGAGGATGAGCCGCTGGCGGCCGGTTTCCGGCTCGGTGACGCAGCCGGCCAGCAGAACGGCCAGGCCGAGGATTCCGGCGAGGGACAGACGGGGTTGTTTCATGGTTTTCCTTCTCCTGCTTGCCATGCCTGGCGGAGAATGTCGGCGGTGGCGTCCAGGGACTCGGGGACGACCCGCGTGTTGCCCAGCACCGGCATGAAATTCGTGTCGCCGTTCCAGCGGGGCACCACATGCCCGTGCACATGGTCGGCCACGCCCGCCCCGGCCGGAAGACCGAGGTTGAAGCCGATATTGAAACCCTGGGGCCGCATCACCCGCTGCAGCAGGCGCTCGGCCTGCACCAGCAACTCCATGATCTCGGCCCGCTCGGCAGGAGCCAAGTCGGCCAGATCGCCCACGTGCCGGTACGGGGCCACCATCAGATGCCCCGAGTTGTAGGGGAAATCGTTGAGCAGCAGAAAGGCGTGCTCGCCCCGCGCGAGGACATGGTCCGCCACGTCGTCCCGGCGGGCGGCCTTCTCGCAGAAAAAGCAGCCGCCGGGCTTGGGGCCGCGGATGTATTCGATCCGCCAGGGTGCCCAGAGGGGACGGTTGGCGGTGGGATCGGCGTTGCAGTCTGAAGTCATGGCATGGTTCCCGGTCGGGCCGTCGGTTGGGACGAATATACACGGTTCGCGCGGCCTTGCGCGGGGGCGGCGGCCGTTCGGGGGACCGGTTTGAACCCGCCTTCGCCTTTTCCCGGCCCGGAATCGGTTGCATTCGTTCCGAAATTCCGCTATGGTTCTCCGCGTTTTGTCGCCAAGTTTCCTCGGGTGGCTCGCCCGTCACGGAGCGAATGCATGAGCAACCTAGAAACGAGTCTTCGCCGGGTCGTCCAGGCCAGCCTCCATCAGGCTCCCGAGCAGATGATGGAGGAGTGCCTGAACATCCTGATCGCCACCTCGGGGGCGACCGGCGGATCAATCCTCGGCGAGGAGGGGGAAGGCTGCGTCTTCCTCTACTCGGACGTGCCCGACCTGATCGGGGTCCACGTGCCCTGGGAGAGCATCGCGGGCAACACCGTCTCCCACAACAAGCTCATCTACACCTACGCGCCGGCCGACAAGCGCCACTTCGACGGGATCGACGAGAAGCTGGCCAAGGCCACCCGCTACCTGTTCAGCGTGCCCATCCCCTCCGTGCGCAACGCCCGCCTCCAGGCCGGCGCCGCCGCCCGCGCCTGCGGCGCCGTCCAGTTGCTGTTCAACGAGAACATCTTTCCCGAATTCAACGTGACCGAGGGCGCCGCCGAGTTCGACCTCGAGGAAATCCGCGACCACGACATCTACCAGGAACGCCTGGCCGACGTCTTTCTGGTGCTCGCGAACATCGCCATGGGCATGGAGATCATGACCCTGCGCAGCACGGCCTACGAGGTGATCCACGAACTCAAGAACAAGCTCATCGGCATCCGCTCCTGGTCCAACGCCCTGCGCGAGGACCTCGAGGACCTCGCCCCCGAGGTGCTCGAGGAGGAGGACATCGCCGAGGACGTGCGCCTCATCACCGAACCCGCCGAGGCCGGCTCCAAACTCGCCATCGACTATCTCCAGTTCACCAAAATCTACAATTGCAGTTTCGCGGAGACATCGGTGAACGACCTGCTCGAAGTCGTCGCCCGCGACCTTACCGTGCTGGCCAACGAGCATGGCGGCGACGGCTGCGTGACGGTGGGCACCGAACTGGACCCCGCCGTGCCCGTCCGCCAGCTCGACGCCGAGAAGCTGCGCATGGCCTTCTTCAATCTCGGGAAAAACGCGGTCGAGGCCATGGTCGAGCATGGCACGGAGCATGCGACGCTCACGCTGCGCTCCGCCCCGGCGGGGGAGCGCATCCAGTTGAGCTTCGCCGACAACGGGGGCGGCATGCCGCCGGAAATCGCGCGCAACCTGTTCAAGGCCTTCGCCACCAAGAAAAGCGGCGGCACCGGCCTTGGGCTGACCATTGTCAAGAAGATCGTCGACGTGCATGGCGGCATCATCCGCTGCGACACCGGCCCCCACGGAACCACCTTCACCATCGAGCTCTGAGCATTAAGGAGCCAGCTATGACGCAGGACAAGCCCCGGCGAGAGTACATCAGCGCGGACCCCGAGAGCCAGCGCAACAAGTCCGAGTACAGCGCCATGATCGAGAGCATCGAGCGGCGCATGGACCCGAACAGCAACACCGTGATGATCGTGGACGACGACTCGACCATCCGCAAGTTCGTGGCGCGGGGCATCCGCAAGGCCAACCGCGACATCGTCATCTACGAGGCCGAAAACGGCCAGGAGGGTCTCGCCACCCTCGAGGAAATCCGCCAGAAGTACAGCAAGGACCCCATCCTCATCGTCACCGACCTGCACATGCCGGTGATGGACGGCTGGCAGTTCATCGAGGCCCTCTACAAGGACTACACCGGGCGCGGCCACGCGATGGGCATCCCGCTCATCGTCCTGTCCTCGACCTCCGGCGAGAAGGGCATCGCCTTCTTCAAGAAGAGCGTCCACGGCGACAAGGCCCGCTACCAGCCCATGGTCTCCGTCGCCAAGGAGGCCTGCACCGACCCCGGCCGCTACACCGCCCGCGGCGAACAGGGACTCATGGCCTGGATCAAGCAGTTCGCCCGCCACGCGGAAGGCGCCGACAACTAGCATGCGCATCGCCGTCTGCCTGAAACAGGTCCCCGACACCACCGAACTCAAGCTCGATCCCGTCCACAACACCCTGATCCGCGAGGGGGTCGAGTCGGTGCTCAATCCCCTGGACGAGTTCCCCCTCGAGGCCGCCCTGCGCCTGCGCGAGGCGAACGGGGGCGAGGTGGTGGCCTTCACCATGGGGCCGCCCCAGGCCGGGCGCGTCCTCGACAAGGCCGTGGCGATGGGGGCCGACGCGGGCGTCCTGGTGAGCGACCGGGCCTTCGCCGGCGCCGACACCTGGGCCACCTCCCTCACCCTCGCCCGCGCCATCGAGCGGCGCGGCCCCTTCGACGTGGTGCTCTGCGGCAAACAGGCCATCGACGGCGACACCGCCCAGGTCGGCCCCGGCATCGCCGCCCATCTGGGCTGGGCCCAGATCACCTACGTCACCCGCATCGAAAGCGCGGCGGACGGCCTGGTCGTCGAGCGCATGCTCGATGCGGGCAAGGCCCGCCTGCGGGTCCAAACTCCCGTCGTGCTGACCGTGCTCAAGGAGGCGAACGAGCCGCGCCTGCCCAGTCTCGCGGGCCGTCTCCGCGCCTTTTCCCGGCCCCACGCCACGCTGGGCATCGGGCCGCTCGGGCTCGAACCCGCCAGCGTCGGGCTGGAGGGTTCCCCCACCCGCGTCGCCCGCATCGCCGTGCCGGACCACAAACGGGTCCTCAACCGCCTCGCCGGCCCGCCCAAGGACCAGGCCAAGGCCCTCCTCGCCGGCCTCCGCGAGCGCGGCGTCCTGCCCGCCAGCGGGAACTGACGGACAGAGCGGAACGCCCTCCCCCGCCATGCCCACCTTTACAGGTTGGCCGGAGCGTTCCCGGCGCAATGCGCCGTGGCCACGAGGACGTGGCCGCTCCACGCGCTTGGTATGCATGGCGGCAAGCAAGGCGTCCAGGTTGCGCGTTCCGCTGAACTCTGTCGGTCCATCCGGTCCATGCCGGAGGTCTGCGGGCCTACGCCTCGCGGTTTTCGACCCGGAGGGCGCGGAGGGCGCGGCGCGCGGCGTAGGCGCGGTGCGCGAGCCACAGCGCCAGCCCGGCGGCGACCAGCCCGCAGACCACGGCGAACCAATCCCCGTAACGGCTGTGGAAGGTGAGCGGCAGCTCGTCCCAGACTGGCACCTCGTACACGGCGGCTCCCCGATGGAAGGGATAGCCCGTCTCGGGCTCGCGGAGCGGATCGACGATGGGGCCGCCGGGAAGAATCAGGCAGGTGTCGGAGTTGTTGCCGGAGCGCAGCATGGGGCGGCGCGTCTCGGCGGCCCGGAACACCGCCTGCAACAGGTGCTGGCGGGAACCGCTGCTCTCGGCATACCAGGCGTCGTTGGTGATGGTCAGCAGCAGGTTCGCCCCGCGCTGGACAAAGGCCCGGCTGACCCCGGCGAAGGCGTCCTCGAAACAGATGTTGACCCCGGCGCGGGCGCCCTTCGGCAAATCGATCACGGTGTATTCGCTGCCGGGCGTGAGGTCGCGGCCCATGCCGATCCACTCCACCAGCCAGGGCAGATGGCGGCTGAAGGGCACATACTCGCCGAAGGGGACCCGGCGGATTTTGTCGTAGTAGTCCACCACCCTCGCCTCGGCGTCGAGCAGCATGGCGCTGTTGAAGGAGAGGTCCGCGTCCGGGTTCTCTTCGGAGGGCCGGTAGTCCACCGTGCCCAGCAGGAGGGGAATCCGGGTGTAGGCCTGGAGTTCGCGGACGGCGGCCAGATAGGGGCTGTAGCCCAGCGGGGCCGGCACGGCGGTCTCGGGCCAGACCACCAAGTCCACGCCCTGGGCGGGAGCGTGCTCGCGGGTGAGCCCGGTGTAGACCTCGAGGGAGGTCTGGAACTCCTCCTCGGTCCACTCGCGGCACTGGGGGATGTTGCCCTGGACCGCCAGCACCCGCAACGTCCGGTCCGGAGCGGGATACTCGGCGACCAGCCAGGACGAGGCCAGAACCGGCAGAAACAGGATCACCAGCCCGACCAGCGGCCAGGAATAGCCCGCCCGACTGCCTTCGCGCCACGAGCGCCGGAAGTCGTGGATGCGCAGGGCCAGGGCCAGATTCACGGCGGCGACCAGAAAACTGAGCCCGTAGACCCCGGTGAAGGCGCAGGTCCGCAGCAGGACCGGTGCCTGCCAGAGGGCCACGCCCAGGAAATTCCACGGGAAACCGGTGAACAGCCAGCTCCGCAGCCACTCGACCCCCACCCAGAGCGCCGCGCCGAGCAGCATCGTCGCAAGCTGCCGGACGGGACGGCGCACGCCTTCGAGGCCCGGGCAGGGGTTGCCGTCGTCCCGCTCCTCCCGCCAGGCATCGAGCAGGGCCGTGAACAGCACGTACCAAAGCATGGGATAACAGGCGACCACCAAAGCCAGCAGAACCCCCGCCGAGAAACCGATCTCGTTCAGCCAGAAGAGATTGGTCAGGGAATGGGAAAACCCGAACACCCAGCCCAGCAGCAGACGGCGCGGCAGGGTCGCGGGCGGCGGCACCAGCAGCAGGGGCAGCAGCGCGACCCAGATGAACAGGGCGAATTCGACCGGGGGGAAGGCGGCGCTCAGGAGGAGGCCGGAGGCCACTGCCCCGGCCAGGCGCAGCGCTCCCCGCCGCCAGCCCACCAGCGCCCGCAGGTTCTGCCCCTCGGGCAGCAGCGCGGGAACGGCGGGTTGGCTGGGTTGCTCGCTGGTGGGCATGCCGTTCCTACATGCTCTCGATGGTGTGGATGGTCAGGGCCTCGAGCCCGTCGCGCAGCAGAGTGCGCACCCGCGCGGCGAGTTCGAGCCGCGCCCGCACCAGGACGGGAGTCTCGGCGGCCAGCACCGGGCAGGCCTGGTAGAACTTGCTGAAATCCTTCGCCAGATCGAGCAGGTAGCCGGTGACCAGCGAGGCGTCCAGCCCGGCCGCCGCCTTGTGCATGGTCTCGGGGTACTGGGCGCAGCGCAGGGCCAGGGCCTTCTCCTCCTTCGCCCCCAGCACCGACCAGTCCACCTCGCCCGCCAGGGCCTCGGCCCCCGCGCGGCGCAGCATCGAGCTGATCCGGGCGTAGGCGTAGAGCACATAGGGACCGGTGTCGCCCTCGAAACGCAGCGAGGCCTGCGGGTCGAACATCATGGTGGTCTTCGGATTCACCTTGAGCAGCATGAACTTGAGCGCGCCCATGCCGATGGCGCGGGCGCGTTCCGGCAAGTCCCCGGGGGCCTCCCCCCCCGCCCGTTCCAGGGTGGCGGCGCGGGCCAGCTCCTCGAGTTCGTCGAAGAGGTCGTCGGCGTCCACCACCGTGCCCTCGCGGCTCTTCATCTTGCCGGTGGGCAGGTTGACCATGCCGTAGGCCATGTGGACCAGATTCCCGGCCCACTCGTAGCCCAGCGCCTGGAGAATGGCGAAGAGCACGCGGAAATGATAGATCTGCTCGTCGCCCACCACCCAGATTTGCTGGTCGGGCTGGTAGTCGCGCTGCTTGAGCAGGGTGGTGCCGAGGTCCTGGGTGATGTAGACGCTGGTGCCGTCGCTGCGCAGAACCACCTTCGAGCCGAGGTTGGGGTCCGCGAAATCGATCACCGTGGCCCCGTCCGCGCGCTTGTGGAACACCCCCTTGGCCAGCCCCTCCTCGACAATGTCCTTGCCGAGCATGTAGGTCTGGCTTTCGAGATAGGTGTGGTCGAACTCGACGCCCATCCGGGCGTAGGTCTCGGCGAAGCCGTCGAACACCCAGCCGTTCATGGTCCGCCACAGCTCGCGCACCCCGGGATCGTCCTTCTCCCAGGCCAGCAGCATGTCCTGGGCCGCCCGCCCGATCTCGGTGTCGAGGAACAGGTCCTCGGCCCCCTTCTCCGCCAGCTCGGGCCGCGCCGCCTTGAGGGCGGCGAGCTGCTCGCGGAAAATCTGGTCGAAACGGACGTAGAAATCGCCCACCAGATGGTCGCCCTTCTTGCCCGCCGCCGCCGGCGTGGCCCCGTCGCCGAAGCGCTGATAGGCGAGCATGCTCTTGCAGATGTGGATGCCCCGGTCGTTCACCAGATTGATCCGGAAGACCCGGTGCCCCACCCGTTCGAGGAGCGCGGCCATGGCCATGCCGGTGGTGTTGTTGCGCACATGCCCGAGATGCTGGGGCTTGTTGGTGTTGGGCGCGCTGAACTCGATCAGCACCCGCCGCCGCTCCGCCTCGGGCAGCGCCACCGAGGCCAGCAGAGCCGCCTCGTCCGCCACCGTGTCCCGCATCACCGCGCCCCCCCGCACCGTGACGTTCACAAAGGCCTTGATCGCCTCCGCCTGCTCCACGTCCGGATGGCCGGAGAGATAGGCCGCGACCTGCTCCGCAATCTGCATCGGATTGCGCCGGAACGCCTTGGCCAGAGGGAAGCAGTTCACCGTCACGTCCCCGGCGAAGGTGGGCGGGCAGAGTTCCGCGGCGACCTCGACGGCCTCGGCCCCGAAGCTCTCCCGCAGATGGGCGGCCAAATCGCGAACAAAGGAAAACGTCATCGTGGTGGTTTCCGGAGATGGACGGTGCGCCCCGGCCCCGGCGGGCCGGCAAAGCCCGTACTGTACCCTCCGGCAGCGGAGGTGTCCACGCCGGAAACGGTTGCGCCCTTGACAGGGGACGCTCGGAACTCTACTCGTAGAGGGCGAGCAGTACGGTGAGTCCTCCCCATCCCCGAGTCTGGCGTCTCCGAGAGGTGACTGGATGAAACAACGGTTGGTCCTGCTGGCCCTGGCCCTGGCCGCCGCCGGCTGCGTGAGCCGCCCGAAAAGCCTCGGGCCGGAGGCGGAGCGCGCGGCCCTGGCCACCCGGCCGATCCCCGCCAAGGTCGCCAACGGCGAACTCTTCGCCCACTCCCCCTTCCGGGACGCGGTGGACGAGGCCGTCCGCGCCATTCAGGCCAAGGCGGACCGGGCGGCGGGCAACCAGGTCCAGATTCTGGACGACGGGGACGACGCCCTGCTCATCCGCATCCACCTCATCCGCCAGGCCAGCCGGAGCATCTGCCTCCAGACCTTCATCTGGACCAACGACGAATCGGGCCGGTTCGTCATGTACGAGCTGATCGAGGCCGCCAAGCGCGGGGTGGCGGTGCGGATCATCGCCGACCACTTCGTCTCCGACAAGGACCCCGAGGTGGTCGCCTTCCTGGCCACCGTCCACCCCAATCTCGAAATCAAGCACTACCGGCCCGCCGCCTCGCGCATCAGGCCGCCCTGGTACCGGACGGTCGGCGACCTGCTGCTCGGCTACCGGAACTTCAACCAGCGCATGCACAACAAAATCCTGCTCGTCGACGATGTGGCCGTGATCACCGGCGGACGGAACATCGAGAACACCTACTTCAACCGCTCGACCGGAATGAACTTCCGCGACCGCGACATCCTGGTGGTCGGCCCGGCGGCGGCGGACGCGCGCGTCTCCTTCGAGAAATTCTGGAACTGCCGCCACGTGGTCCCCAGCCAGAATCTGCTCGATGTGGCCCAGGTCATCCGCGAAGGGACCTTCCGGCGTTTCACCACCTTCGCGGACTTCGCCACCAACGGCCTCTGCGACCGCGAGAACCGGGACGCCTCCGACGATGCCGTCATCCGCCAGCGCTTCGTGGACCAGCTCGTCCGCGCCAACCATGTCGAGTTCGTGGCGGACAAACCGGGCAAGAACCGGGCCATCGGGCTGTACGGCGGCGGGCAGATCAACCAGCACCTGGCAGCCGCCATGCGGGAAACCGAATCCGAGGTGATCGTGCAGAGTCCCTACTTCGTGCTCGGCATCCCGAGCCGGCGGTTCTTCGCCTCGCTGAAGAAGGCCAATCCGGACCTGCGCGTGGTCGTCTCCACCAACAGTTTCGGCTCCACCGACAACATCATGGCCTACTCGGCCAACTACCGCCTGCGCTCGGCCTACATCGAAAACCTCGGCATCGAGAGCTACGAGTTCAGGCCCTATCCCGCCGACCTGCGCCGCATCTTCCCCGCCTTCGACGACTTCGCCCTGCGGGCCGAGGAGAAAATCCAGCGGGGCGAGCAGAGCCGCGGCCCCTTCCTCTGCATCCACGCGAAATCCGCCGTGTTCGACGGCCGCACCGCCTACGTCGGCTCCTACAACCTCGATCCCCGCTCCGCGAACCTGAACACCGAGGTCGGATTTCTCGTCGCGGACGAAACCGTCGCCGAGCAACTGCGCGCGACCATCCTCGGCGACTGCCGTCCCGAGAATAGCTGGGTCATCGCCAAACGCCGGATGCCGCTCAGCGCGGACCGCCTCAACGGCATGGTCGAGGGCCTCATGATGCTCAGCCCCATCGATCTCTGGCCCATCCGCAACACCACCAGCTTCGAACTGATTCCCGGCAAGGCCCCCGTGCCTCCCGGCCATCCGGACTTCTATGCCAACTACCAGGAGGCGGGGGAGTTCCCCGGTGCCCCGGAGGGCCTCTCCCTGAAACAGATCACCACCCATCTGTTCAAGACCGTCGGCCCCATCGCCGTGAACATCCTCTAGCCCCGGCACCGGAAAAAGCGGGGCGGCAAGAGGAAAAACCGGAAAAAGGAGGCACAGTATCGCCTGCGCCGGGGACCGCCTGTCGGACGGGTCCCGCCGAGGCGCGAAGAACAGGGAACGGACCGGGCCGCATGGACTTTCTGCAACTCCAGGACAAAACCATACTGGTGATGGGCGTCGCCAACCGGCGCAGCGTCGCCTGGGCCGCCGCCCAGGTGCTGGCCGAGGCGGGCGCCAGGGTCATCCATGTGGTGCGGGACGCGGAAGTCCGGGACAAGAACCGGAAACTCTTCGGCGACGCGCCGGTGCTGCTCTGCGACGCGGCCGACGCGGCCCAGATCGCGGCCCTGCCCGCCGCCGTGGCCGAGCACACCCCCGTGCTCCACGGCTTCCTCCACTCCATCGCCTTCGCCAACTACAGCCAGGGCCTCCAGCCCTTCCACGGCACCGTCCGGGCCGATTTTCTCCAGGCCATGGACATCTCGTGCTTCTCCCTGGCCGCCCTCTGCAACGCCCTCCGGGACCTCTTCGCCGAGGACGCCAGCGTGGTCGCCATGTCCATCTCCACCACCCGCATGGCCTCCGAGAGCTACGGCTACATGGGGCCCATCAAGGCCGCGCTCGATTCCTCGGTCGTCTTCCTCGCCAAATCCCTGGGCGGGCGCATCCGGGTGAACGCGGTGGGCGCGGGCCTGCTCAAGACCTCCGCCTCGGCCGGCATCCCCGGCTACGTGGACTCCTACCTCTACGCCGAACGGGTCATCCCCCGGGGCGAAGCCCTCGACACCGCCGAAGTGGCCAACACCATCGCCTTTCTGCTCAGTCCCCGCGCCAGCGGCATCAACGCCCAGACCCTGGTGGTGGACGCGGGCATGTCGACCAACTACTTCGACCGGGAGATTGTCCGACGAGTGGTGGGAGGGGCGGACACCTAGCCCTGGCTGGGCCGCGCCCTCCCTCTTTGTCCCTCCCGGCCGGCCGTCCGACGGACGGCCGGTTCCATTCCCCTTCCCCGGATTTTCCGCTCCCCGCGAGCGAGTGCAAGGAAACGCAGCGATGACGCACGACAAAACCACCCTCATGGACTTGCAGGGCAACCATGTCCTCGGCACCTACAGCCCCGACCTCCTCCTGGTCCGCGGCGAAGGCGCCTACGTCTGGGACGCCGACGGCAAGCGGTACCTCGACTTCGCCGCCGGCATCAGCGTCTGCAACCTCGGCCACTGCCACCCCCGGGTGACGGCCGCCATCTGCGCGCAGGCCGGCAAGCTGGTCCATGTCTCCAATCTCCACTACAACGAGAACCAGCCCCGGCTGGCCGCCCTCATCGCCGAGGCCAGCTTCGGCGGGCGGGTCTTCTTCGCCAACAGCGGCGCCGAAGCCAACGAGGGCCTCATCAAGTTCGCCCGGCGGTGGGGCAACCCCGCCGGCCGGTTCGAGATCATCTGCATGGAAGACTCCTTCCACGGCCGCACCCTGGCCACCCTCGCCGCCACCGGGCGGAGCAAGTACCGGCAGGGCTTCGCCCCCGACGTCGAGGGCTTCACCTTCGCCAAATTCAACGACCTCGAGAGCGTCCGGGCCAAGATCGGCCCGCAGACCGTCGCCGTCCTCTGCGAGCCGGTCCAGGGCGAGGGCGGCATCATCCCCGCCACCCCCGAGTTCATGACCGGTCTCCGGCAGCTCTGCGACGAGCGCAATCTGCTGCTCCTGCTCGACGAGGTGCAGTGCGGCATGGGCCGCACCGGCCGCATGTTCGCCCACCAGCACTACGGCATCGTGCCCGACGGCATGAGTCTGGCCAAGGCCCTCGGCAACGGCTTCCCCATCGGCGCCTTCGAGGTCCAGGCCAAGTACAAGGACGTGCTGCCGCCCGGCAGCCACGCCTCCACCTTCGGCGGCACCCCCCTCGCCTGCGCCGCAGGCATCGCCGTCTTCGAGGCCTTCGCCGAGGAAGGCATTCTCGACCATGTCCGGACCGTCGGCGCCCACCTCCGGGCCGGCCTCGAGGCCCTCTGCGCCAAACACCCCGCCGCCAAAGCGGTGCGCGGGGCCGGGCTGATGCTCGGCCTGGTGGTCGAGACCGACCTCAAGCCGGTTCTGGCCAGGGCCAAGGCCGCCGGTCTGCTGGCCCTCACGGCCGGCGAAAACGTGCTCCGGCTCCTTCCCCCCCTGACGATTTCCATCGAACAGGCCGACCAGGCCCTGACGATTCTCGACCAAGCCCTTGCCGAAGGACCGATTCCGGCCTAAAGTTCGCCGGGTTCTCCATCTTCGCCCGCAACGGGGGGGCCGTTGCGGGCGAAGCAACCCCGTCAGCCCCAGCACCCGTGCCATGCATGAGTAGACGAGGCAAACGCGACATTCTGGCCGGAGTCGAGATCGGGACGAAGTCCATCAAGGCTTTGGTGGGGGAATTCCAGGACAACGATGTCCTGTCGGTTCTTGCCGTCGTCGAACAGCCCTCCCTCGGCGGCATCCGCAAGGGGAGGATCGAGAACGTGCGCCAGGTGGGCAACCAACTGGCCCAGGTCTTCCGCGACCTGCAGGAGGCGGCCGGGCAGGAAATCACCGACAACCTCTTCCTGGCGGTCACCGGCGCCCATGTGGACACGGTGGTCAGCACCGGCGCGGTCCGCGTCCGCGACCCGGAAGGGGGCGTCGCGCGGGACGAGATCGAGAGCGCCATCGACACCGCGCAGACCTTCAACCTGGGCAGCCAGCAGGAGATGCTCCACCTCTGCGACCGCCCGATCATCCTCCCGGAAGGGCGCGAGGCGATTTTCCCGGTGGGCGCCCCCGCCGCGAAGATCGAGGCCCAGTGCATGATCGTCTTCGGGCGCTCGCAGGTTCTGGACACGTCCCGCGAGCTGATCCGCCTCGTGCTGGGCGACGTGCCCGTCTTCCCGCTCTTCTCCGGAGTCGCGGCCGGCCTGGCCGCGCTCAACGAGAACGAGATCGAACAAGGCGCCCTGGTCATCGACTTCGGCGGCGGGGTGACCGAGTACGCGGTCTACAAAAGCCCCGGCTGCTTCTACGCCGGCCAGGTCACCGTGGGCTGCGAGCATGTGGTGAACGACCTGCACGTGGGGCTCCGGCTGGAAAGCAACGAATGCGCCGCCATCCTCCGCGAACTGCCCCGCCACGGTTCCGTGGTGCTGAAGGACGACGGCGGCAAGCGCCGCATGCCCATCGGCGGCGGCGTGGTGAGCAAGCGGCTCATCCCGGTGGCGGCGGTCGAGCGCATCGTCGACCTCCGCCTGCGCGAGCTGTTCACCGTCATCCGCGAGGACCTGCGCGCCCACAACGCCCTCGAACGCATCCACTGCGGCGTCCGTCTCTGCGGCGGCGGCGCGCTGCTGCCGGGAATCGACAAGCTGGCCCGCGACGTCTTCGAGCAGCCCGTGACCATCGCCTCCCCCCGGCTGGTGGTCGGCGAGCGCGGCACCCTGCTCCAGTCGCCGCGCTTCGTGACCCCGGTGGGCCTGCTCCGCCTGGGCCGCATCATGCTGGCCGGCGAACACGACGAGGCGGGCACCTTCTGGCAGCAGTTCCGCAGCGAATCCCGCCGCATGCTCTCCCTCTTCAAGGACGTCTTCCGGATTTGACCCCACCCACCATGACGAACGAAAAGGCAACGCTGGCAATCCTGGGACTCGGCCACGGCGGCAGCCGGGTCGCGGCCGGCGTCCACGAGGCCTTCGGCGACGACGGCTTCCGGATCGCCGCCGCCGACACCGACCAGCGGGCGCTCGGCAGCCTCGGTCTGCCCAGCGCCATCGTCCTCGGTGCCGAATGGGCCAGGGGACAGGGCTGCGG
>LVAZ01000290.1 GCA_001603055.1 Victivallales bacterium Lenti_02 | reverse complement strand
GGGTGGCGAGGGGGGCGGGAATCTCGACGCGGGGGAATTCGGGATAACCGACGGGGATGGGGGTGGGGGCGAATCCCGCCGCCGTGGTTTCGGCGTAGAAGAACTCGTATTCGAGGGCGAGGCGTTCAAGGAGTTCCGGCTCGCGCGCGGCGAGGTCGGTGGTTTCGGCGGGGTCCTCGACCAGGTCGTAGAGCTGGTAGTTCCGGTTCTCGAGGACGAGGCGGTGGCGGGGGGTGCGCAGCGAGCCGCAGAGGGGATTCATCTCGTCGCCCCTGGTCGAGTGGGTGAAGATCGAGCGTTCCGGCCAGTCGCCCGGCCCGCCCAGCAGCAGGGGCTTGAGGCTGACGCCGTCCAGCCGTCTGGCCAGTTCCTCGGGCAGGGGAATGCCGCAGAGGTCGGCCAGGGTGGGAAGGAGGTCGATGTGGGCGGCGATATGGCGGATTTCGGTGTCGGGGGCGATATGGCCGGGCCAGCGGATGAAGCAGGGGACGCGGACGCCGCCTTCGTGAACGCTGCCCTTGATGCCGCGCATGCCGCCGTTGTAGCGCTCGCCGTTGGGGCCGTTGTCGGTCAGGAAGAGGACGATGGTGTCGTCGGCGAGGCCGAGGGCGTCGAGATGGGCGAGCAGCCGGCGGACGTTGTCGTCCACGTTCTCGCACATGGCGTAGATGCAGGCGTCCCGGTCGTTCAGGCCCCGTTCCTTGTACTTCGCGAAATAGTGGTCGGGAACCTGGAAAGGGCCGTGGGGCGCGTTGAAGGGGAGGTAGCAGAAGAAGGGCCGCTTGCGGTTGGCGCGGATGAAGTCGAGGGCGGCGTCGCAGAGGACATCGCTGATGTAGCCCTTGGTCGGCACCGGTTCGCCGTTGTGCTGGAGACGGGTGTCGAAGTAGTTGTTCCAGTGTCCGGCGCAGAAGCCGAGGAACTGCTGGAAGCCCTTGCCGTTGGGGTGATGGGGGTAGTGTTCGCCGTTGTGCCACTTGCCGAAGCAGCCGGTGGCGTAGCCCGCCGCGCGGAAGACCTGGGCGACGGTGGTCTCGTCCGCCCGCATGATTTCGCGGCCCTTGGTGACGCCCCAGACGCCGGCGCGGAGGTGGTAGCGGCCGGTGAGGATGCTGGCGCGGGTGGGGGCGCAGAGGGGGCAGACGAAGAAGCGGTCGAAACGGGCGCCCTGCCGGGAAAACTGGTCGAGGGTCGGCGTGTCGATGAGGTCGTTGCCGTGACAGTGGAGATCGCCCCAGCCCTGGTCGTCGGTGAGAATCAGCAGCACATTGGGGGGACGCGGTTCGGCGGCCATGGGGGAACTCCTTCGCAAGGACAGGGGAGGGAACTCCCGTACTATGGCCCGCCGAATCCCGGCGGGCCACCAGCCGGCGAAGGGGAAAATGGGCCAGCCGCCGCCGCTGTCTAGGCCCGCACGAAGGGGGCGGCGGCGGGCCGCCAGATGCGGTCCTCGGTGAGGCCGATGCGTTCGGCCACCTCGCGGGCGGCGACGGCATGGCTCATGTTCTTGATGTCGTGGGCGTCCGAGGCGATGGAGAACCGGCAGCCCTGCTCGGCGACGACCGCGAGAAAGGCGACGTATTCCTCGACGTAGGCGGGCGAGTAGTTGGGGCAGACGATGTTGGCGCCGCCGTTGATCTCGATGGCGGTGCCGGTCTCCCTGGCCACCTGGCCCAGCTCGCGGGCGTAGCTCTCGGGCACGGCCTTCATCGACTCGAACCAGGGCCAGCCCTTCTTGTCGAATTCGCCCTTGCCGAACCAGTAGGGATGGACGAGCACGTCCACGAGGGGGTTCCGGCAGGTGGCCAGATGGTGGCGGTGCTGGATGTCCACGATCTTCTTCAGGTCGTATTCGGCGAGATAGGTGCCGTGGATGCCGCCGATGGCGAACTGGAAGCCGAGCCGGTCGCGCACCTCCGCGGACCAGGCGAAGTCGCCGTCGCAGCCCTGGTAGTTCAGCTCGACGCCGAAATGGATGTCGATGCCGGGGGCTTCGAGGGCTTCGAGGTCGCGGCGGATGTCCTCGTGGAGGGGCAGCTTGTCGAGGGTGTTGAGATGGTCGGTGATGCCGATGGCGGTCTGGCCGAGTTCGCGGGCCTTGGCGACGATGGCGGGGACGGTCATCGTTCCGTTGGCGCACTTGAGGTAATGGGTGTGCAGATGGTAGTCGATGCGGGGCAGCATGATGGTTTCCTTTCCCGGGTCAAGCCCGAACTGCCGAACTGTACCGCCCCGGCGGCAAAGGGCAACGGGGAAAGAAAGGCAGAATGAAGAAGGCAGAAGGTTGAATGGGTTGGGAATGAGGTTCTGGCCCGCTGCCCGGCCGAACGCCGTTGAAGTACGGGCGTTAGCCCGCTCTTGAAACGCCCGCCAGCGGGCTGAAGGCCGGCCTGCGAACGAAATGCGACCGGTTTGCTCCGGTTGCATCCTGGCGAGTGGAATCTATCGTGTGGCATCCCCAGCCAGCCACAGGAGCCGCAGCGCATGGCCATCTCCCGCCCGAACATTCTGATTCTCCATGCCGACCAGCAGCGGTTCGACACCATCGCCGCGCTGGGCCACAGCCATGTGCGCACGCCCAATCTGGACCGGCTGGTGGCGGGGGGACGGGCCTATGTGAACGGCTACAGCTCCTGTCCGGTCTGCATGCCCGCGCGGCACGATCTGCTGACCGGGGCCAGCGCCCGGCATCACGGCTACTGGTGCAACAGCAACGATTTCATCGCCAGCCATGCGCTCGACACCTTCCCCCGTCTGCTGACCCGCGCGGGATACCAGACCATCGCCGTGGGCAAGATGCACCACAATCCCCCCCGCGAGCATCACGGCTGGGCGCATATGTTCCTCATGGAGGAGCTGCCCGAACGGCGCGAGGACGATGCCTATCTCCAGTACCTCGACCGCGTCGGCTTCGGGCATATCCGCTGCCAGCACGGGGTGCGGCCCCTGTTCTACCACACCCCGCAGCCCTCGCGGGTGCCCGAGGAGCACCACGGGTCCGCCTGGGTGGCGCACCAGACCATCGAGCTGCTGCGCGAGGAGCGGGACGTGCCCTTCTGCATCATGGCGAGCTGGGTCGGCCCCCATCCGCCCTACTATGTGCCCGGGAGCTATCTGGCGGAATACCGGGACGCGGCCCTGCCCGGCCCCTGTCCGCTGCCCGCCGCCGGCGAGCGCCAGTTCGCGCCCTCGCCGGAAAACCCCGAGCCGGGCAGCCTGCGCGCCCGGCGTCTGCGCGAGGCCTATTTCGCCGCCTGCACCCTGATCGACACCCACATCGGCCGGATTCTCGATGTTCTCGAGGAGACCGGCCTGGCCGAGAACACGCTGGTTTTCTTCACCAGCGACCACGGCGAGATGCTCGGGGACCGGGAAGGCTACCAGAAACACTACCCCTACGAGGGGTCCGCCCATATTCCCTACATCGTGCGCGGCCCCGGCTTCGCCCCCGGCACCCGGTCGGACTTGCCGGTCTGCACCTGGGATGTCGCCGCCACCATTCTGGCGGCCGCCGGGGTGGCGGTGCCTGCGGGCCACCCGCTGGCCGGGTCCAGCCTGCTGCGCGAGGCGGACCTGCCCGCCGACCGGATCGTTCATTTCCACCACGGCAAGGGCCGGGGCCGCTACATCGCCGCGATGGGCTGCGGGCACAAGTTCGTCCACTACTACAACGGCGGCGAGGAGGAGCTGTACGACCTCGCGGCAGACCCCTGGGAGCAGCGCAACCTGCTGGCCGGCGGGGCCGCCGCCGCCGTCGCCGGCACCCTCCGCGCGGCCTGCCTCGCCTTCGAGGCGACCCACGGCCAGGCGGAACGGGTCAAGGACGGGGCCTTTGCCGATTTCCCCTACGCGCCTCCCGCCCGTCATGCGGCCAGCGCCCATCCGCCCTGGTCCTACAAGCAGTATCCGCCGTGGATGGTGGGCCATTCCGCCGCCGACCGTTCGGCCATTCTGGACGAGATGCGCGACTGTCTCCGCGAGGAGACCGCCTACATCTGCCGCGAACCCGAGTGGCGGGCGGACGCCATCGCCACCTGGGAGAAGCTTGGCGGCCAGGCCGAGGAACTCCAGGCCATCTTCGCCGCCGCCGACCAGCGTTAGCCCGACGCGGGGGCAAGGCGGCCGCCCGGCTATTCGTCGAGGAAGAAGTCGTCGTAGGCGGAGGGTTTGGGGG
>LVAZ01000289.1 GCA_001603055.1 Victivallales bacterium Lenti_02 | reverse complement strand
GGCCTTTAGGCCGCTTCGGAGTTCCTCAAGAGCGGGCTAAAGCCCGGACTACAAACGGCGCTCGGTCGTGCGGCATTTCGTTCGTAGTACGGCCTTTAGGCCGCTTCGGAGTTCCTCAAGAGCGGGCTAAAGCCCGGACTACAAACGGGCGCTCGGTCGCGCGGCATTTCGTTCGTAGTACGGCCTTTAGGCCGCTTCGGAGTTCCTCAAGAGCGGGCTAAAGCCCGGACTACAAACGGCGTCCAGCGGAAATACCGGCAAAATAACCGGCCACCGGGGTTGACGGCTGGGGTTCCGGCAGTTTGTTGTGGGCTGTGCAGTGCAGGCAGGTCCAAGTCCCGGAGACCGAGTGACATGATGCCGATCCATGCCCGTGGTGTGTACATCAAGCAGGAAGCCGCCGAGGACCCCCGCTCGATGGCGCGAATCCAGCGGATGATGCCCTTCATCCGCTGCGCAACCGAACCGGTGGTCGTCGACGACCAGGGTCTACACGACCTGATCCTCGCCGAAAAGGGGAAGTGGCACAGCCACGGCACCCGCGGCAACCAAGTCGAGCCGGTGGTGATCTTCAACCAGTACCTCTACCATCACACGCCCGAGGAGCGCGAGCGGCGCAAACGCGAATTTCCCGAGCTGTTCAAGGGCGGCGGTCCCGCCCAGTACGGCGGGTACGGCGGCTTCGACTGGCGCGATTCGGGGTCCGCCGCCCACCGCGAGAAGACCGGCCAGGTCTGCCAGCCCGCCTACGCGCTCCATTCCTTCTGGGGCTGCCACTTCCGCTGCGCCTACTGCAACCTGGGCCATGTGGCCCACGCCTACGTCAACCTCGAGGATTGGTGCGAGCACATCGAGCGCAGCTTCGCCACGGTCGAGGAAAAGTCGCCGGGGCAGAATCTGTTCCAGTGGGACAACGGTTCGGACATCGTCTGCTGGGAGCCCGAGTACGGCGGCACCAAACTGCTGATCGATCTCTTCGCCCGCCAGGCGAACCGCTATCTGGAACTCTACGTGGGCAAGAGCGACATCGTGGATTTCATGCTCGATTTCGACCATAAGGGGCACACGGTCTGCTGCTGGAGCCTGTCCCACGCCACCCAGGCGCGGGAGGTCGAGCCCCGCACCGCCTCGATGGAGGCCCGGCTGAAATCGGCCCGCAAATGCCAGGAGGCGGGCTATCCGGTCCGCATCCGCTTCAGCCCCATCGTCCCCACGGTCGGCTGGGAGCAGGATATCCGGCACATGATCCAGCGCATGTTCGCGGAGATCAAGCCCGAGATCATCACCATGGAACCCCTGCGCTACTACAACTACGAGGGTCTGGCGCGCGACTTCGCTCCCGGCGTGATCGATCCCGAATTCATCGAGGCCATGAAGGGCCTGAGCATCGAGCAGCACCATCTGCGCCAGTTCCCGGACGAGCTGGTGGCGCGCATCTACCGGGTGGTCTTCGCGGAAGTCCTGCGCCTCTCGCCGCAGACCCCCGTCGCCTTCTGCCGGGAACGCCGCGTGGTCTGGGACGCCTTCGCCGAGGAGCTGAAGAAGACGGGGCAGAACCCGGACAACTATGTCTGCAACTGCGGACCCCGTTCGGCCGGTCCCGATCCCCGTCTAATCGCCGCCACCGCCTGACGCGGCCTGACACGGCCTGCCCTTCAGTAGTAGTCGGGGAGGCCCTCGGGAATCCGCTCGCAGGGGGCGAGGTCCGCCAGGTGCGCTGGCACCGGCGCGGCCTCGTCCCCGGCCAGGGCGAGGAAATCGGCCAGGTGCTCCGGGGGGATGACCCGCCTGGCAATCCGGGGACGGCGCTCGACGGTGATCTCCACGTTCTCGTTGAGCCGCACCTTCGTGGGCAGGAAACGGTAGCTCGGGGCCGCGACCGTGGCGGCGGCGGCGTAGCTCACCGCCACCTCGAACCCGGCGGGGGCCAGCCCGCGCAGAAGTTCGGGCACCACCTGGACCCGGTCGCCCTTCCCCTGCACCGCCCAGGCAATCCGGGGCAGACCCGCCGCCGCCCAGCCGTCGGCCAGGGCGACGATGGCCGCCCGCTCGCCCCGAACTTCGCAGGTGCGAATGTCCCCGGTCGGAGTCAGGGTTTCGGCGGGCCGCATCACCTGCGGACACCAGCGCCGCCGGTGGCCCCGCGCCTGATAGGGATTCTTGTAGGCGAAACAGCAATACTGCACGGCCAGGGGCAGGCGGTCCGCCAGCGCCTGGCGCAGCAGCCGCAAGGCCGCCTGTTCGGCTTCAAGCACCGTGACCTTAGGACCGTGCAGACAGGTGTAGCCGCGCCGGACGATGTGCCCGACGTTGTGCGGCGTCACCCGGATGTCGTGCAGATTCACATGGCGCACACCCAGTTCGGCGAGGCGCGGCAGCAACTGGCTCATCCGCCCCTCCTCCTCGGGCACGGCGGGGGTCTCGATGGTGACGCAGGGGATATGGCGCACCGCCCGCTCGACCCCGTCGAGCCGGTAGCCGCCGGCGTGGAGATTGAAGCGGATTTCGTCCAGCCCCGCCGCCGCCAGCGCCGCCAGAGCCTCGTCGGTCGCCAGCAGCCCGTTCGTGTACATCCAGAGATAGAGCCCCGGACCGAAGCGCTCCCGCGCCGCGCGCACGAATTCGAGAGTCCGGTCAAGGGTCAGCAACGGTTCGCCGCCGCTCAGGCTGGCCCCGCCGAAGCCGAAGCGCTCCAGAAATTCGGCATAGTCGCCCGCCCGCCGGAACTCGATCTGCCCGGTGGTGGGCTCGCCGCAGTCGTCCTGGGGCGTGGGGCAGAAAAAGCAGCGCGCGTTGCAGACGCCGTTGACGAACAGGCAGGACCAGGTTCCCGCCACGCAATGGGCGCAGCCCGGCGACAGGGGCCCGTAGTGGGGCTTGGTCCCGCCGCAGGCCCAGGCGAGAGCCTCCCCGCAGGCGGCCAGAATCTCCCGCCGGGTTGCTTCCGCCCGTTCCGCCCCGTCTCCGTCCAGCCAATGCAGACGCCCGCAGACTTCCTCGCCATACTCGCGCTCATTGGCCGCCACGTGCGCCGCGCGCACCTCGGGAGACAGAATCATGGGCACCTCACCAAAACCACAACGCACAAGCACGCCGTCATCTCGGCAAGGCCCCGAACAACGGAACCTCGGCCCATACTATAAACCACCCAGATGCCGCAGCCACCGGGAAAATGGCGGGAACCGCACATTCTGCCGCCCCGGTAGCTAGTTTCAGCCGGGACGCAACCATGCAAGCATTCTGGCATCGTGATTTGACATACCCCGAACTTGGCACTACCCATTTCCGGTGACGTCGCGAGCCCTACCGGGCACCCGGGCGCAGCCGCGAAAGAGACAATGAACCAAAACCAAGGACGGACCGGATGGAGATGATCTACTACCGCGTTGGGAAGGCATGTGTGGTCTTGTGCGGTGCCCTGCTGGCAGTTATGCAGTGCGGCTGCGGCACGGTGCGGGAAACCCTGCCGGGGCGCTCGGCGACGGAACAACTGCTGATTTCCACCGCCGCCGACCGGGCGGTGGCCGGCTTGCCCAGCCAGGTTTTCCAGGGCAAGGCGGTCTTCCTCGACACCACCAATCTCGAATGCGCCGACAAGGCCTACGTGATCCAGCGGATGCGCGCCGGTCTCCGCCAGAACGGGGCCCGGCTGGTGGACGCGAAGGACCAGGCGGAACTGATCCTCGAAGCGGGTTCCGGCGCCCTTTCGCTGGACAAACGCGACTCCCTGTTCGGCGTGCCCTCCCTGCCCCTTCCCCTCCCCTTTGCGGGGGAGACTCTCCGGCTCCCCGAGATGCCCCTCTGGAAAATCGTCACCTATCGCGGCAAGGCCAAGTTCCTGTTTTCCGCCGTCGATCCGGCCAGCGGGCAACAGGCGGTCGAACTACCGGTCTGCTTCGGCAACTCCCGCGAATCCTACTGGTGGGTGTTCATCGTCGGCCCCATCCGCAGTTCCGATCTGCCCACGGAAACCAACTAGCCCCCGGTTCGGGGCAGCAAGGGAGGAAGGTCCGTGCGTTTCCTGCCATACGGCCGCACCTACCAGTTGTGCATCGAGTCGGCAGCCGACCTCGAAACCCTGCTGGGCATGGACGAGACGCTCTGGGTCGCCACGAGCGCCCCCGTCTCCGCCTTCCGCTGCGACGCCAAGTTCCTCGCCCTCGTCGATGCCGACGGCAACGGCCGGATCAGCAGCAACGAGCTGAAGGAGGCCATCCGCTGGCTGCTGCCCCGGCTGGCCGACGCCACGCGGCTCGGGGCGGGGGCGGACAGCCTGCCCCTGGCGGCGATCCGAAGCGACACGCCCGACGGGCAGGCCCTGCTCGCCTCCGCCCGCTATCTGCTCACCAGCATTGCCGCCGGGGAGCCGGAAACCATCGCCCTGTCCCAGGTGCGGAATTTTCTGGCCACCATCCAGTCCCGCCCGCTGAACGGGGACGGGGTTCTGGTGCCCGCCGCCGCCAACGACCCGGTCATGGCTGCTTTTCTCAAGGACGCGGTGGCCTGTACCGGGGGCACCGACGACGTGGGCGGCGGCAAGGGCATCACCGAGGCCCAGCTCAATGCCTTCCTCGCCGCCATCCCCGCCTTTCTCGAATGGCGGAAGAAAGGCGAGCTGCCCCCCGACGGTTCCGCCACCCCCACCCTCCCCCTCGGCGGCAACACCCCGGCCTTCCACGCCCTCTTCAGCCAGCATGCCGCCA
>LVAZ01000288.1 GCA_001603055.1 Victivallales bacterium Lenti_02 | reverse complement strand
CCGTTGGAAAACCCGGCGGAATGAATGTGAGGATGCGACCCGTTTGGTTGGCCGACAGGCCGGGCGGGGGCAAGCCCCGCCCCTACACGGATGCCCGGCCCGTTGGCAAACCCGGCGGGCTGAATGGGGGATGCCGCCCGGCGTGGTTTTTGCCGGGGGCTGGGGTTGCTTTGTGGGTTGCGCTTTCTATGGTAGGGCGGTCGCAAGGTTGTGTGGCAAACCGAGGGCGAGTCCATGAGCAAGTTGGCCATTGACGGCGGTTCCAAGGTGCGGAACAACCCCATGCCCGCGCGGGGGTTGCTGGGCGAGGCGGAGCGGGCGGCGGCTTTGGCGATGTTCGACGAGGCCATCGCCTCCGGGGTGGCCTTCGGCTACAACGGGCCGCAGGAGGAACGCTACGGCAAGGAGTTCGCCGAATTGCTCGGGGGCGGTTTCGCCGACGGGGTGAATTCGGGGACGAACGCCCTGTTCTGCGCGCTCGGGGCGCTGCGGTTGGAGCCCCTGAGCGAGGTGATCTGCCCGCCCATCACCGATCCCGGCGGGATCATGCCGGTGATCTTCACCGGTTGCGTGCCCGTGGTGGCCGATGCCGATCCGCGCTCCTACAACAGCTCCGCCGAGGAGATGGCACCGCTCATCACCGAGCGGACCCGCGCTCTGGTGGTGGCCCACATCGCCGGCGACGCGGTGGACATGGACCCGGTCATGGCTCTGGCCGAGCAGCATGGCCTCTACGTGGTCGAGGACTGCGCCCAGGCGCACGGGGCCTTCTACAAGGGGCGGCGGCTCGGCACCATCGGCCATATCGCCGCCTTCTCGACCATGTTCGGCAAACATTTCTGCACCGGGGGGCAGGGCGGTCTGGTCTACACCAGGGACGAGCAACTGTATTGGCAGGAACGCCAGTTCGCCGACCGGGGCAAGCCCTTCGGCGTGGCCCCCGGCTCCGGCACGGTGGGCAATGTGATCGCGGGGATCAACTGCAATCTGGACGAGCTGGGCGCGGCCATCGGTCTGGCCCAGCTCCGCAAGCTGCCCGACATCGCCGCCCGGCGCATCCGGGTGGGCAACCGGGTGCGCGACGCGCTGGCCGGGAATCCCGTCGTCCAGGTGGGCTGGCAGGTGCCCGACAGCCAGTCCTCGTACTGGTTCCTGCGCCTGCATCTCGAACTGGACGCCCTGCGGGTGGACAAGGCGGCGTTCTGCGCGGCCCTGGCCGCCGAGGGCATTCCGGTGGTGGTCGCCTACCGGGCCATTCCCGCCGAGTTCACCTGGTTCCGCGAGAAGCGCTGCTTCGGCACCTCCGGCTTCCCCTGGGACTGCTCGGACTACCGCGGGCCGAAGGAGCCGGTCGCCCGCATCGGTCAGGCCATCCGCGCCGTCGAAACCCATTTCAACATCCAGATTCACGAAAGCTACGGCGACCGGGAGGCCGAAGACATCGCGGCCGCCTGCGAGAAGGTCGCCGCCGCCTACGCCAGGTAATCCCCATGAGCGAATCCCCCCGCCGCCCCCGGCAGACCGGGCGCACCGTTCTGGCCGCAGGCCGTTTCCTCCATCTCGACCGCATCGAGTACCGCGACCGGCACGGCCAGCCGCGCCAGTGGGAGGCGGCGATGCGGACCAACAATCAGGGCGCGGTGCTGATGATCCCCGTCCTGCGCCCCTCGGGCCGGCTGGTGATCCTCCGTCAGTACCGTGCGCCGCTCGACGCCTACGTGCTCGAATTCCCCGCCGGGCTGATCGATCCCGGTGAGTCGCCCGCCGTCACCGCCGTGCGCGAACTGCACGAGGAAACCGGCTACACCGGCACGCTGCGCTGGATCGGCCGTCCTGCCAGCAGTTCCGCCGGGATGACCGGCGAAACCGTGATTCTGGCCTTGCTCGACATCGACGAGACCCTGCCGGAGAACCGGCATCCGGTTCCCAGCCCCGAGGCCGGCGAGGACTTGGAAACGCTGGTCGTCGCCCCGGCCGAGCTGCCCGGGTTTCTCCGCGCCCGCGAGGCCGAGGGCATGATTGTGGACAGTCGGGCCGTGGCCTATTTCATGGGTCTCGGTGTGGTTTGGTAAGCCAGGCATGAGGAGCCCCAAGATGGACAAGGTACGGATTGGCATCGTCGGTTGCGGGGGCATGGCGCGGAGCCATGCCAGCCGGTTCAGCATGATCTTCGACCAGGTCGAGGTCAGCGCCGTCTGCGACATTCTGGTGGACCGGGCGCAGGATGTGGCGCAGTATCTGCCCAAACCTCCCTTTGTCACCGCCGACTACCGGGAGATGTACGACCATGTGGACGCGGTGCTGCTGGTGCTGCCCCACCACTTGCACCACCAGGCCACCCTGGATTTCCTGCGGGCCGGCAAGCATGTGCTGGTCGAGAAACCCATGGCCAACAGCGAGCGGGAATGCCGGGAGATGATCCAGTGCGCCAGGGACTGCGACCGCGTGCTCATGGTCGCCTATTGCATGCGCTTCAATCCCATTGTGCTGAAGATGAAGGAACTGCTCGACAACAAGACCTACGGCGACGTCTTCCAGCTCTCGATCTGGACCGAGCAGCTCACCAAATATCCGCCGGACCACTGGGCCAGCAGCGCCAAGACCCTCGGCGGCGGCCAGCTTTTCAGTCATGGCTGCCATTACATCGACCTGATGCTCTGGATGCTCGGCAAGCCGGTCTGGGGCACCCATTTCGGCACCAACTTCGGGACTCCGTGGATGGAGCGCGAGGGGACCAGCAACGTCACCATCGAGTTCGAGGGCGGCATCATGGGCTACCACATGGGCACCTGGGGGGCGCGCGGCACCCGGTTGCGCTACTCGTTCCACGCCCATTGCACCGAGGGCATGCTCGAGGCCGCCATCAGCCAGGGCAAACTGATTCTCCACTCCAAGCACGCTGTCCACGACCCCAGCAAGCCCAACGCGCCCCAGAACGAGCAGATTCTGCTCGAAGCCCCCAATGCCAAGCATACGGAACAGGAAATGGTCCATTTCGTCGACTGCATCCGCACCGGACGGAAGCCCCTGACCGATCCCGTGGGCAGCCTCGAGGGGCTGCAAGTCATCTGGAAGCTCTACGAGGCCGAGGAGCAGCGGCGGCTCGCCGACCTCCGGGGCATGGGGCTCGGCTCCCTCGCGCTCTGAGGCCCTCCCGGGCGGGACGTTGGCAGAGAATCGTCAGGGCGGCATTGCGTTGTAGGGGCGGGGCTTGCCCCCGCCCGGCCCGTTGGAAAACCCTGCGGGTTGCCTGGGGGATGCCCCCCGTTTGGTTGGTCGGAAGGCCGGGCGGGGGTTTGTAGGGGCGGGGCTTGCCCCCGCCCGGCCCGTTGGAAAACCCTGCGGGTTGCCTGGGGGATGCCCCCCGTTTGGTTGGTCGGGAG
>LVAZ01000002.1 GCA_001603055.1 Victivallales bacterium Lenti_02 | reverse complement strand
CAGGGCCGCCGTTCCCGGCGGGCTCTATGGCATGGGGCGGCACGGCTCGGCCACCAAGGCCGCCAAGAAGCCGCGCAAGAAGCGCGAGCGCCCGAAGAACAAGAAGAAGCGTTGAGGCTCCGCGCCTGCGGAGGTTGCGGCGGAAATTGGCGTTCCACCCGCGCGGCAAGTAGGTTTTGCACGGCGGGTTAAATCAGATAACCGAGCGCGGCACGGAACCGGTCCGGTCCCCCTCGGCAACCAAGGAAATCCTCTATGTCCGGACACAATAAGTGGTCGACCATCAAGCATAAGAAGGGCGCGGCGGACGCCAAGCGCGGCAAGCTGTTCTCCCGGCTGGCCAAGGAAATCACCCTGGCGACCCGCGACGGGGGCGGCGATCCCGACATGAACGCCCGCCTGCGTTCCGCCGTGCTGGCGGCCAAGGGCGCCAACATGCCGAGCGACAACATCGAGCGGGCCATCAAGAAGGGCTTGGGCGAACTGGGCGGCGCGGTGCTCGAGGAACTCAACTACGAAGGCTACGCCCCCGGCGGCGTGGCGGTCATTGTCCAGTGTCTTTCGGACAACCGCAACCGGACGGCGGCGGAAGTGCGCAGCATCTTCAACAAGTACAACTGCAACTTCGCCACGGCGGGCGCGGTGTCCTGGATGTTCCAGCGCAAGGCCCGCTTTGTGATCGAGGGCGAGACCGCCAACGAGGAGGCTCTGCTCGAACTGCTGCTCGGCCATGACATCGACGTCGAGGAAGTCAGCGTCGAGGACGACAGCGCGGAAATCGTGGCCCCGCCCGAGTGCTTCGCCGCGATTCTGGCCGCCCTGGAAGAGGCCGGCATCGAGGTTTCCGAATCCAGCGTGACCATGGTCGCCCAGACCATGATGGAGGTCAACGACGCCAGTACCGCCCGCTCAGTCACCCGCTTCATCGAGGCGCTCGAAGACGACGACGATGTGCAGAGCGTGGTTTCGAACCTCGATCTGGGCGACGAGGCGATGGCCGCTCTCGGCGAGGAGTGATGCCAGGTCCGGATCGGTTCCCATGAAAACGGTTTCGGTGGACACCATGCGCGCTCTGGACGCCGCCACAATCGCGGGCGGCGTCCCCGGCGAGGTGTTGATGGACCGGGCCGGGCGGGCCGCCGCCGGGGAAATCCGGCGCGAGATCGCGCGCGGGGCCTGGGGCCGGATCGGGCGGCTGATGGTGCTGGCGGGCCGGGGCAACAACGGCGGCGACGGCTACGTCGTCGCCCGCGATTTTGCCGAGCATGGCCCGTGCCCCGTCGTTCTGCTGGCCGCCGCGCCTCCCGAATCCCTCCGGGGCGCGGCGCTGCACCATGCCCGCCTGCTTCCCGGCACCGTGTCCTGCCAGGTTCCCGCCGCGTTGCCGGAAGACGTGTTCCAGGCGGGCGACCTGATCGTGGACGCCCTGCTGGGGACCGGCACCAGCGGCGCCCCGCGCGCGCCGTTCGACCAATGGATCGAGCGAATCAACGCCTCGGGCTGCCCCGTGGTTTCGCTCGACATACCCTCCGGACTGGACGGCGACACCGGCGGGGCGCCGGGCGCGGTGGTGCAGGCCGATCTGACCGTGACCATGGCTCTGCCCAAAACCGGCCTGCTCAGCGAGGCGGGACGCCCGTTCTGCGGTCGTCTGCGCTGCGTGGACATCGGTTTCCCGGCGGCGTCTGTGGCGGCGGCGGCAGGCACCGGCGAAGCCGTTTTCGCGGCGGATGTCCGCCCCCTCCTGGGGCGGCGGGACATGGCGGCGCACAAGGGCACGTTCGGATCGGTGCTGGTGCTGGGCGGTTCCCGTCTCTACGGCGGCGCGCCCCTGCTGGCTGGCGTGGCCGCCCTGCGGGCCGGCGCGGGTCTGGCAACAGTGCTGCGCCCGCTTGGCGCGGCCCGC
>LVAZ01000287.1 GCA_001603055.1 Victivallales bacterium Lenti_02 | reverse complement strand
CCGCCAGGGCCCCGACGTCGGCAGCCAGTACCGTTCGGCCGTCTTCTTCCTCGACGACGGGCAGAAGACCGTCGCCGAAAAACTCGTCGCCCAGCTCGCCGCCAAGGGACTCAAAGTCGCCACCCGGCTGGCCCCCGCCCAGACCTTCTGGCCCGCCGAGGACTATCATCAGGACTACTACCGCAAAACCGGCAAAGCCCCCTACTGCCACCGCCACACCCCCCGGTTCTGAACCGGGAGGGTGGCAATCCCGCCGTCAGGTCCTATGTTCTCCCGACCGCAAACAGGAGAACTCATGGATTTGGTTTACTGCGTCCATCTCGACACCCCGGCCGAAGACGTGGCGATGCTCGACGAGCTGCTCGCCACCCTCGATCTGATCGGCGCCAGTTGGCAGAACGTGGACACCGGCGAAGCCTGGCTGCGCGTCTTCGCCGACGACGAGGCCGCCGCCCGGGACATCCTCGCGCGAGTCCAGGCCGCCCTCCCCGGCTGGGGGGAACTCCTCTCCACCCTCCCGGTTCCCACCGTGCGGGCCATCCAGCGCGAGGACTGGGCCGAATGCTGGAAGGAATTCTTCCACGCCTTCCGCGCCTCGCGCCGACTGGTCGTGAAGCCAAGCTGGGAAACCTTCGCCCCCGCCGGCAAGGAGGACATCCTCCTCGAACTCGACCCCGGCATGAGCTTCGGCACCGGCTACCACGGCACCACCCGCGCCTGCCTCGAATTCATCGACGACCTCGCCGCCGAACGGGGCCCCGTCCCCTTCCTCGAAGCGGGCTGCGGTTCCGGCATCCTCTCCCTGGCCGCCGTCCGTCTCGGCCTCACCCCCGTCGCCGCCTTCGACCACGACCCCCAGGCCGTCCAATGCGCCAGGGAGAATCTGGCCCGCGCCGGCGTGGACCAGGTCGCCCCCGTCACCGCCGAACTGGCCGACTACGCGCCGCCCGCCCCCTTCGCCGTGGTCGCGGCCAACATCCTGGCCATTGTCCTCGACGCCCAGGCCGAGACCGTCGCCCGGCTCGTCGCCCCCGGTGGCCACCTCATCCTATCGGGCATCCTCACCGGCCAGTACCCCGCCATCAAGACCCGCTACGAAGCCCTCGGCTTCCGCGAGCTCCGCACCCGCACCATCGACGAATGGACCAGCGGCCTCTACCGCCGACCCTGACGCCGCGGCTGTTGAACCCGTTGCGGAAGGTCTGGAGTGCTACGGATTCCCGTAGCAGCGGACGATGCCGTCCCCACCGACCACGTACAGGCGCCCGGCGGCGGCGGCGATGCCGTTGAACACCGGCGGCGACGCCAGGTCGAAGACCGCCGCATCCTCGCCGGTGGCCACATCGAGCACATGCAGGCGGGCGCCCTTGCGCCCCTCGTAGGGGCCGAGCGGGTCGTCCTGGGGAATCTCGTCGGGCGGCCCCGCCACCGCCAGATGCCCCTTGGTCAGCGCCATCGCCATGATCCGCAGCCGAATCCGGCGCTGCCAGGCGGTCCCCTCCGCGTTGGCGTTGCGGGCGAAGAGCAGATACCCCCGGTCGCCCGGCGTGAAAAACACGGTGGGGTCCAGCCCCCGCAAAGAATCGAACTGCCGCATGCAGGCCATCACCTCCCGGTTGTGGACCAGCAGCCGCCCGTAGTCCTTGCCAAAGCGCCAGGGAATCCGCTTGAAGTAGCTGTCGTCCAGATAACCGCCCGGAACCTGCTGCGCGGGCGCGCCGCGAACCGATTTCAGATCGGCAGCAAAGGCGGCAGTGCGCATGAAAACCTGCTCCCCGTCCCCGGTCAGAATGTCGGGCAGGCGTCCCTGGGGAAGACCGAAATTCTGCTCCACGTTGTCCGAAGTATAAAAGGGGCCGTCCAGCTCCGCCCGGGCCAGCACCTCGCCGGTGGCGGGATCGAGGGCGAACACCCGGAGCCCCCCGTCAAGCTGGGAACTGCGGCCCGCCGCAAAATAGACCCGGCCGTTCTGCACCAGCACGCTGCCATGCACCGGCCAGACCGACTCCAGTTGGCCGAACGCCGTCATCAGCCGCGTCTCGGGCGCGGCCCGGAAGCGCCAGACCAAGGCCCCGTCCGTCGCCCGCAGGCAGTAGACATGCCCGTCCGTGCAGCCGAAAATCACCCGTCCCTCGTGGTAGGTGGGCGGGGAATCCACCCGCGCGCCCGCCACGAACTGCCAGCGCGGCTCGCCGCTGGCCGCATCGTGGCAGAGCACCCGATGACTGTCCGTGTCCGCCACCAGCAGCAGCCCGTTCGCCACCACGGGCGGGGTCGGCCTGCTCCCGACGGCAATCTCCCAGCGCAGGGCCAACTCCGCGCCGAGCAGGGTGTCGCAGGCCCCGCTGCGCTGGCCGTCCCGGCGGAAGGTCGGCCAATCGTCGGTCCCGGCGGGGGTCATTTCCACGGCCCCGTAGGCCGAACCCTGCTCGAATACCGGCGCGGGATCGGGCGGGGCCGGAACCGTATCGGCATCCGGCCCGACCGCGTTCATCCCGTTCAGTTTCTCCTCGATGTAGCACTGGCAGGGATGGGGCGGCGCATACTGGAGCCCGTTCGCGGGCATCATCCCCACATGGCAGGTGCCGCGAATCCAGTTGTCGATGGTGTGGGGACCGCCGGCCAAATCCACGTACTCGGAACCGCGGCGGCTGGCGACCACGTAGCGGCTGGTGGCCTTGTTGCGGTAGCAGCGGTGATGGTGGTGGGCCTGGAACGTGGACCCCAGCGGAACGCTGCGACGCACCTCGCCAGTGCGCAGGTCGTAGCCCTTCAGGAACGTCGGATGCAGCGTCCGCTGCACATTGTCTCCTTTACCGTACTCGCCCTTCTCCAGCTCCGGCCCCCAGGTCCAGACCAGCCCGTCGATCACGAAAACATCCTTCCACTCGTACCACAGATGGCCGATGTAGCGTTTCGGCTGCTGCCAGAGCAGCGCGCCCGTCGAGGCGTCGAAGGCGGCCAACTGGTTGGGACTGGCATGGACCACCGTGTCCGCCGTCAGGATCATCGACCCCACCCAGGTTTTGTCCTTGGCCTGGATGCCGCCCGCCCTCTCGTCCCCCGGATCAAAGGGAAAGGGCGCGGTCCAGAGTTCCCGGCCCGTGGCGGCGTCCAGCGCCACCACCTTCGCACCCTCGACCAAAGCCACGCGCCGCCCGTCGGTCGCCAGATTGGCGGCGGGATCGAGCGGGACCGGTTCCGTACCCCCGTGCATCTCCGTCCAGCGGATGTAGTCCGTCACCGAGCCGCCATAGGTCCGCGCGCTGCGCCAGAGCAGCCTGCCGGAGTCCGCCGCGACGGCCGCAATCCGCAGGCCGTCTCCTTCGACCTGGGAAAAATAGACCACCCCTTCCAGCACCAGAATTTCGTTGGCCCCCTCGCTGTCCGCATAGGTTTGCAGAATTTCGCCCGTGCGCGCATCGAGCTGGCTGACGGGGGCGCGGTAGCCGAGGGTGACATAGACGTGATCGCCCACCGCCACCAGCCGCTTCTGCACATTCAGCGGAATGTCGCCGGGCCGCGCGCTGAACCACGAATTGCGCCATTCGCGCCAGCCCCAGCGCCGAATCGGCACCTTCCAGAGCACCGTGCCGTTGAAGGCGTCGCAGGCCACCACGCACCACTTGTCCGGCAGACTGTGCTGGCCGGTCAGGCTGATGGGGGCCTCGTCGGAAATGTAGAACAGCCGTCCCTGGGCGGTGACCAGCGTGCTGACGCTCGATACCGTCTCGTGCGAACGCTGCCAGCGCGGCTCGCCCAGCCATTGGTAGCGGCGCGGGGGGCCGACCACCGTATCCCGCGCCACCGGATTGCCGTCCGCGCCATGCAGGTAGTGCCCCCACTCGTCGATCTCCGCCGGCCAGGGCTTGATGGTCTCGGTCCAGCCCGTTTCCGTCCGGTGGGCGACCATGCCCAGCGGCGCCAGCACCCGGAGCGCCTCGGCCGAAGGCAGCTCGACGCCGGATTCCACCACGACCAGATTCACCAGCTTCTCCCGGTAGGGCAGCCGTCCCGGCGTAAACAGGTCCACGGAGACGGGTCCGTAGAGGCCCCGCCGGAGAATCTCGGATCGCAGCGCGTCCCGCTGTTCCGGGGAGGAAGCCAGCACATGGACCAGGAATGGCCCCAACTTGGCGACGGCCACCGCCAGTTCCGCGTTTTCGCCTCCCACCAGCACGCAGATGCCCCCCGCCGCCCGGCTGCGGTCCAGCAGCCATTCGGCCTCGCGCAGGGCCTCCGGAGTCTGCGCTCCGGCCACCGTCAGCAGGAATAGAAGAACAAGGAAAGATCGGACGTGCAGTCGTATGCTCATTGCTCACGCTCGTATTGCTGACGAAGGTCGGCCTCGCCAAGGTCCGCATGATACATCCGCACCTCGTCGATCACCCCCGGAAACGGGTCCACCAGCTCGCACGGGCTGTTCGCCACATCGAAACCGATTTCCATGCCCTGCCCCGCGTTGTTGAGCAGAAAACCGGGACTCTCGACCTTGCCCGCCAACGTCCCGTCCACCCACACCTCGACGGCTTTTTCGCGCACGACCCCCGCCAGATGGGTCCATTTGTCCAAGGGCAGCGGAGTTCCGCCCCTGGCGATGCAGGCGGGCTGCCCCTGTTCCCGGCGGATGCCGAAACAAGGCAAGCCCTCGTTGAGATAAAGGCTGAACCCCGAAAACGCCCCGCCCCGCGCCACCACCACGCCAGTCCCGCCGGCCGGCTTGACCCAGGCGGTGAAGGTGAGCGGACGCTGGGCGATTGGCAGCATGGGCGGCTGGCCCAGCGCCACATACTGGCCGGGACCGCATTGGATTCCCTGCCCCACCTTGCCTGGAACCAGCGCGGCCCCGCCCGCGATCTCCCCCCCGCCACCGATGGGTATTTCGTTCCGCACCGTCTTCCCGTCGCTCCCGTCGAAGCTCCAATGACCTACAATGGACGGATGGGCGGTAAGTCGCCGGACTCCTTCCTGCGCCAGCGCCCGCAACTCGGCATCCGTCTCCCGGAGCGCCAAGTCCTGCAAGGGGTTGACCGCCCGTTCGTCCCGCAGCGCCAACAGCGCCCGGACCGCCCGCCCGCGCAGATCAACCGAAGGATTTTCCAGGCAGGCGACGAGAACCGGCACCGCCTGCCGCGAATTCAGCTCCAGCAACAGGTCGAACGCCCGCAGGCGGATGGCTTCGCGCTCGTGCCCGAGCAGTTCCGCCAAGGCCGGAATCGCCCCCTCGCCGGCCACCTGCCGGATCAGCCAGGCAACCTGGGCCACATCCGCGTCCTCCCGCGCGAACTCGGCGAACAACCGGTCCGCAATCCCCGGATCGCGCAGTTCGCGCAAGGCCCAGGCCGCCTCGCTGCGCACCCCGTGAACCGGGTCGCGCAGCGCCTTCAGCAACCCCTCGGCGGCGGCGGGGTCCTTGATCTCCCCCAGAGCGTGGGCCGCGTAGAACCGCACATTCCCGTCCCTGTCAGCGAGCGCTTTCAGCAGGGCGGGAACCGCCCGGCGGTCCCGCTGCTCGCCCAGCGCCCGGACCGCCGCCCGGCGCACGACCGCCTCCGGATCGTCCAGCACGGCCAGCAAGGCCGGCACCACCCCCGGCTCGCGCACCGCCGCCAAACCCAGAGCCGCCCGCGCCCGAATCCGGGCCGACGGCGAGGACAAATCCGCCAACGCCCCAGCTCCCTGGCCACCAGCCGACCATGCCGACAGCAGAATCCCGAGCAGAACCCAGCGGAAACCACGCATGTCATGACTCCAGGCAGGACAACAGGAGCAACCGGGGATATAGCCAGTTACGCTCCGCTCTACCGGCCGAGCGGCGTCAGCAGAATCGCGTCCACGTTATAGTGCTGCCCCACCAGATTGGTCAGGCGCAGGGTGTGTTTTCCGGGAGTCAGGGCGATGGCCAGGGGCTGGCCTGCCCCGCCCAGCACGCGGAAGGGTTGCCAGTCGTCGGGATTCGTGCGGCCCCAGCCGCCGGTTCCCTCCATGCGGATCACCCCCGCGCCCGCCAGCGGCTGGCCGTTCAGCTCCGCCGCGCGCAGCACCACCTTCTCCTGCGAGGCCCCGAGAATGGTCAGCGCATAGTCGCCGGCCTGGACGACCTCGAAGGTCCACTCGACCCAGTGACCGGGATTGGCCCAGCCGAAGGCGCAGGCGCCGCCGGAGGTGTTCTGGTGCTCGGTGCTGACGCGGACTTCGCCGCCGCCCTGGGCCGTGAACGCCTCGCCCTCCACCGCCACGCTCCCTTTCCAATCCAGGCTGTCCTTGGCAATCTTCGCGGTGTCGGCGCACACCGCCGCCAGCCGGGCCACGAAACGGTCCAGGGGCAGTTGGAAATTCGGCACCTCGGCGGCCACCGTCAAGGCGTTTCCGGGCTCCACGTAGAACGCCGGGGAACCGGCAAACACCGCCTCGGGCGCGCCGGCCAGACCGATGGACACCCCGGCAACCATATCCTCGCCGCGCCGCGCCTCCATCCGGTAGAAACCGGCCGGCCCCGGCCACGGAAGAACCCCCCGCGCCCGCTCGTTGGCCACCCGCAGTTCCAGCTCGCCCAGGGATTGCGTCCCCGCCTCGCCAGCCAGCACCACCGGCACCGTCGCGGTGAAGGGCTTCACCGAAGCCACCTCGTCGAAGCGAATCTGCAGCTCGCTCGTCCCGGCGGGAACCGTCAGCGACACCATCCCGTCCGCCGCCCGCCAGGCCGTCGCCGGCAGCGGTTCCTCGTTCAGGAACACCCCCTTGGGCGGTTGTTCCACCCGGATTTCCACCGCCGCCTCGGCCGGAGCGACCAGCGTCGCCCGAACCGCCTGCGCCGTGTAGCGCGCCCCGAACGTCACCGCCACCGGGGACTGGAACAGCACCCTGTCCCCGCTCGCCAGGAGAGTCCCCTTCGCAGACCCCCACACGCCAACCGCCATAACCGCGAGAAAAATCCGGATCGTCGTCTGTCGCATCGTGTGTTTCTCCGTGAAGGGGATGAGGATGAACAAGGTACTATTGCGACCCCAAACCGCATGTCAACCAAAAGCGGACGGAACCCGGTCCGAAAATTTTAGTCGAACGAATCAATTTATTCTATTGACCTAATTTGTCCGGACGACTAAAGTATGGGGTGTCCAGTCCCAGCAGGCAACCGAACGGAACCGTCAGATGGCACGCTACGCAACCTCCGAAGGCACCCAGGCCGTCCTGATCCAGGCGGCGGGGGAACTGTTTGCCGAATTCGGCGTGGCCGGAGTCGGCACACGGGCGATCGCCGAACGGGCGGGCGAGAACATCGGCAGCATCCACTACCACTTCGGGAGCAAGGAAGGGCTGCTTCTGGCGACCCTGCGCTACGCCACCCGCGAACTGCTGAACGACCCTCTCGGACACTACCTCGACGAACACCGGGACCTGGCCGCCACCACGCGGGGCCAAGCGTGCCTGGCGGCGGGATTCGTCGGTCTCTTCTTCGATCTGGTCTGCTCGCGCGACACCCCGCCCTGGTGCATGTCTCTGCTCCTCCACACCCTGCAGCAGCCCAGCGAGGCCCGGTCCGCCATGCGCCAGGAAATCATGGACCCCATCCAGAACGCCTATTTGCGCCTGCATCGGCTGATCCATCCGGACGCCCCGCTGGCGACCGCGCAGGTATGGGCGCTCAACCGGACCGCCGAAGCCACCTTCTACGTTCTCTTCGAGTCCGCCATCCTCGACTATCTCTCGTCGCCGTCCTATGCCCCCGAGTTTCTCGGCGAGGCGCGCCGCCAGATACAGACTGCCGCCCTCCTGACCCTTGGTCTCCCCTGCGAGGAATTGACCGCATGACGAACCGCATCCCCCACCTGTTCCGCACCCGGATTCTCCCCCTGGCCGGCCTGCTCCTGGCCCTGGCCGCCATCGGCTACGGCGCACGGCTCCTGCACCAGCGCCAGAACCGGCAGACGACCGAGCCGGAACCAGGGGAGGCAATTCCCCGGCCGGTCAAACTCGTCACCGTGGCCCGCATCGCCAGCCGGGAGACCGCCACCTATCCCGGCACGGCCAGGGC
>LVAZ01000286.1 GCA_001603055.1 Victivallales bacterium Lenti_02 | reverse complement strand
GGTGGCGCCGCCGAGGGAGCTGTAGATGCCGCTGCCGTAGCCGTACACCCAGTAGGCCGTCCAGTCGGTCCCCTCCTGAATGCCCTTGTAGCTACCCTTGAGAATCCGGCTGGCGTAGACGATGACCGATTTCGCCTCGGGGAAGAGGGAGTTCGGATGGGTTTCCGGCGGGCCGTCCTTGAAGCGTTCCACGCTGGCGATGCCGCAGATGTCGGCACCCCCGCGAATCGCGGCGTCTTTGACCATTTGGGAAGTAAGCATGGCTAGAACCCCCTCGGCTGGTCCGGCCGCAGGCCCCAGGGCTCGCGGACGCGGAACGGGATTTTGTAGCCCGTGTCATGGGTGGCTTCGAAATGGGCGATGCAGGCGCGGCCGCAGGCGGCGGCGAGCCGGTTGGGCAGCCCGCCCCGCGCGAAGACGCTCTTGTCGCCCTTCACTTGGTTGTTCTCTATCTCGAAATGAAGTTCCTCGGCGCCGGCGAAGTATTTCGAGTCGCCGGCCGCGCCGTTGGGGCAGGCCTGGCAGGCGCGGGCGTTGATGGCCGCGAGGGTCATGGTGCGGCCGTTGGCGGTGAAGGAGCCGGAAACGGTTCCGGAGATGGCCTGGAGCGGGCAGGCCTGGACGCAGGCCATGCAGCCGTCGCAGATGCCGGTGCTCTTCTCCTCGCTGCTGCCGGGCTCGATTTCCATATCGGTCAGCACCAGCCCCAGGGTCTGGCGGATGCCGAAGCGCGCGCTCATGAAGATGCCGTGGTAGCCGATCTCGCCCAGTCCGGCGGCGACCGCCGCGTAGTCGATGGACAGGCGCACGCCGTTCGGCGCGCAGAGTCCGGGACGAACGGGACGGCGGGGCATTTTCGGCGCGTCGGCGGGGGAGTAGGGGACGCACTCGTAGCCCTCGCGCTCGATCATGCGGACGAGCCCCTCGAAGCCGGTCATCCAGCGGGCGGGGGTGCTCCAGAGCGAGCCTTCCTCCATCGAGCGGAACTGGCCGCGCTTGATGCGGCTGCCCACCACGATCACGCTTTTCGCGTCGGGGAAGATGCTCAGGGGGTGCTCGTTCGGCGGCAAGCCGTCGAAACAAGCCATCGGGGGTACGCCGACTAGGTCGTACCCCGCCTGTTTGCGGAACTCCGCGAAGGGTGTCATCGTTTTCCGACTCCTGCTTCTTGCCTGCACACAAGCCGCGCGGCCCCGCCGCCTGGCGGCGGCCACGCGGGAAATCACGAATGCGTACCCCGGGCCAGTTGCGCGTCGGCCTCGGCCAGGGCCGCGAGAATGTCCTCGGTCTCGTCCGCCGTGTCGGGCAGGACATGCCAGGCGGCGCCCAGCACGCCGACGAGACGCCCGTCGGGCGCGAGATGGGGAATCCCGGCCACTTTGTAGCGCGAATCCGCGCCGAAGGGAGGCCGCACCCGGCGCGCGCGCCGGATTTCGGCGAGGAAATCCTCGAGCTTCGCCTCGCTGCCCCAGAAGACATGGCCCGAGACCTCGAAGGGATGGCGCAACTGCACCCCGTGCCGGGTTTCGGGATCGGCGTAGGCCAGCAGAGCCAGCCCCGAGGCGGTCTGATACGGGGCCAGCACCGCGCCGCTGTTGCGCTCCATCAGCATCCGGTCCGGGAACTGGCGGAACCGCACCACCATTTCGCCACCCACCGGTTCGCAGAAGCTGACAATCGCCCGCGGCAGGCGCTTGGCCAGGAATCGCACCGCCTCCTCAGCCTGACCCAGAAACACGCTCGCGGCATCGTTCGCCACCAGCAGGTACACCCCCGGCCCCACCCGGAACAGAGGCCCGTCCTTCACCACGAAATCCCGGCTGCCCAGCGTGCGGAGCAGGTTGTGCACCGTCGGGCGCTTCAAACCCATCGCCGCCGCCAGTTCGGCAATACGCAGGCCCCCGGCGGACTCCGCCAGCAGGCGAAGCAAATCCAGACCGCGGGCCAGGGATTGGACTAGGTCGTTGCCGGGCATGGGGATTTTTCCTGAGTGTCAGCAATGATGACTTTTACTATCATCCTTTCTGAAATATCGGTGGTTTTTCGCGGGTGTCAAGAAAAAGTGGACGCAGTGGACCAAGTGGACGCAGTGGACGTAGTGTGCGGCGGCGGGGGGGGGACAAGAGACTTCTTGCTCTTTCCGCATTTCCATTCATACTTCATACTTCATCTTTCATCCTTCAGGTTTTCCCATGTTCATCGATCTGCACAACCACGTTTCGCTGGCCTCGCTGAACTATGTCGGGAGCCCGGCGCCGATTGTCTCGCCGGAGCAACTGGTGGAGATGCAGGTGCAGGCCGGGATCGACCGGGGGGTGCTGCTGCCCTGCCTGAATCCGGAGGGCATGCACATCGTGCAGTCGAACGAGGATGTGCTGCGGGTCTGCGCCGACTACCCGGAACGGTTCCTTCCCTTCTGCAACGTGGACCCGCGCCAGATGTTCAACCATGCCAACGCGCCTCTTCGCACCGTGCTGGAATACTATCGCGGCAAGGGGTGCCGGGGCATTGGCGAGGTGGCCGCCAATCTGCCCTTCGCCGATCCCCGGATGCGCAATCTCTTCGCCCATGTCGAATCGGTGGGCTTCCCCCTCACCTTCCACATCGCCCACCGCGAGGGCGGCACCTACGGGATTGTCGACCGGCTGGGCCTGCCCGGGCTGGAGCAGAGCCTCCGGGATTTTCCGGACCTCACCTTCCTCGGCCATTCCCAGTGTTTCTGGTCCCACATCGGCGGCGAAGCGAGCGAGAAAACCTGGACCGGCTATCCGAAGGGTCCGGTGGCCCCCGGCGGCCGGGTGGTCGAGCTGATGCGCTGTTATCCCAACCTCCACGGTGACCTCTCCGCCGGCAGCGGCTACAACGCCGTCAGCCGCGATCCCGAATTCGGCTACGCCTTCCTCGACGAGTTCCAGGACCGCCTCTATTTCGCCACCGATGTCTGCCTGCCCACCCAGGCCGACAGCGTCCTCGTCAACCTCAAGCGCTTTCTCGAAGCGGGGCACGCCGCCGGGCGCATCTCGGCTGCCGCCTTCGCCAAGATCACCCACCGCAACGCCCAGCGCCTGCTGGGACTCGACGGTTGATTGTAAACTTCTTTTGCTGGCTATTGGTTTACAATAAGAAATGCGCGGCTACATTCCCTGGCTTTCCGTACCGTCAGCCAAGGAACCATCATGTTGCGTGCCGTCCTGCTATCCTGTGCGATTGCCGCCGTCTGCCTTGCCGAAGAGGCATTGATTCTCCCCGAACTGCTCGTGGCGGAAGCCCCGGCGCCTTCCGCAGAGGCGGGCGTTTCCCTGGCGGAAACGCTCCATAGTCTGCCCGGGGTGCGCCTGCTGCCGCAGGGGGTGGGAGGACAGAGTGACCTTTCCATCCAGGGCAGCAGTTTCAGCGGGGCGGGTCTGTCGCTGCACGGTCTGGCCCTGCGCAATCCGCAGACCGAGCATTTCCACAGCGAGTTGCCCGTCCTGCCCGAGGTCTTCGGCGCGGTCGCGGTGCGCACCGGGCTCGATCAGCAGGCCATGACCAGCACCCACCTGGCCGGCAGCGTCGATTTCGGCCTCGGTCCCATCCGCCGGGGCGGGCGGCTGACGCTGGGAGTCGGCGAGTTTTCCGCCTGGGAAACCAGCCTGTACGGGGCCGAAACCATGCCCGTGGCCGACGGCACTCTGGGCGTGGCGGCTTTCGCCGCCTTGGCCGAAACGGACGGCGATCCCTGGCGGGACAACGACCTGCGCCGGAATCTGGGCGGCCTGCATCTCCAGTTCCGCCGGGCGGACTGGCAATTCGACACTCTGCTGGCGCGGGGGAGCAAAACCTTCGGGGCGCGGGGCTACTACGGTGCGCCCCCTGCCCTGCCCAGCGAGGAAACCTTGCGCGACTCCCTGTTCTTCGTCTCCGCCCGGAAGGGCGATCTGGCCGGAGAGTATCTCCGTCTGGCCACCGCCTGGCGCGAACTGCGCGACGCCTACCTGCTCGATGCCAGCCGCCCCTTTCTCTACGAGAACCGCCACCATTCCCGTTTGCTGACCGCCGCCGCCGACCAGCGGCTGCTGCTCGACGAGTCCTGGTCCTTCCTCTGGCGGCTCGAAGCCGAACGGGAGGATTTGGACAGCACCTACCGGGGAACCATTCCCGCCGCCCCCCTCGGCGAGCATTGGCGGGCGCGGGCCAGCCTTTTCTCCCTGCCCGAATACCGGGTCGGCGACTGGCGCTTCGCCGCCGGGCTGCGCGCCACCGCCTTCACCGACGACGCCCCCGCCTGGCTCCCCGCCGCCGCCATCGTCTGGACCCCCGCCCCGGAAACCGAACTATCCCTCGCCTACAGCGAAACCGTCCGCCTGCCCTCCTACACGGAACTCAACTACAACTCCCCGACCAGCCTGGGCAATGCCGGGCTGGAACGGCAGCACGCCCGCAGTCTGGAACTGGCCGCCAAGGCCCCGCTCGGCGAACGGGTCCGGATTCGTTCGCTGGCCTTTTTCCGGCGCGAGAGCGAGTCCGTGGACTGGGTGAAAACCGCGCCGGGGAACCCCTGGCAGGCGGTCAACCTCGACACCGTCGATGTCTTCGGGCTCCGCTTGGGCGGCGAGTTCGACCTCGACGCGAACTGGCGCTTCCTGGCCGAGGGGGAATGGCTGCACAAGGATTGCGCCGCCACCCCCTACGCCAGCCGCTACGCGCTCGACTATCCCGAGGCCAGCCTCCGCTGCGGAGTCCGCTGGCAGGCCCTTTCCTGGTGCGAACTGAGCGTCGAACAGGGCTTTGCCCGCTATACCGGCAATCCGGAACGGAACACGGGGCGCTCGTCCTGGCCCGCCGCGCTGGCCGTCACCCTGCGCCCGCCCGCCCGGGCCAATCTGACGCTGACCTTCCGTCTGGAGAATCTTTGGGACGAGCGGCACGAGCCGGTGGTCGGCGTCGAGGCCCCCGGCCGCCGCGCCAGCGCCAGCCTGGCCTACGCCTGGTAGGATCGGCTATTCCTGGCGGACGAGAACCACCCGCTCGACATAGATGGCGTTGGGATCGTTGGCGGCACCGTGGGGGAAGTCCGGGCCGGTGAACTTGATGCGGGCCCAGATTTCATACTGGGCATCCGGCCGGTTCTGATCGCAGGCCTCGTCCAGATCGAGCTGGATGATCCAGCTCCAGAAAAAGTAGAGGTACATCGAGGGATCGAGGGAATAGCTGCCGAAGCGGTACCAGCGATAGCCGGGACCGGGGACGTCCTCGGGCTTGATCGTGGCCGAGGCGACGAAGGTCTTGGTGTTCTGCGTATAGAGTCCCCAGGGCATGGGCAGGAGATATTTTTCGAGCGGATGCTTCTCGCTGGCGGAGTTGGGGAAATCGAGCCGATTGGCGATGCCGCTTTCGGCCTCGGGGTCCTGGACGACCTTGACAATGTCCTGCCAGTTGCGGGTGAGGTCGGCGGTGAAGTCGAACACCCGTTCGGCGGGAAGGTCCCGAAATTGGGCGGGGCGGGCGAGAACCAGGGGCAGACTGGCGTACTTGGTCAGTTCGTTCTCCATCTCGGCCAGAGACTTATCGCGAGCGGGACCGGCCAGCCGGATTTCGGCCTGCTCGGTCCAGGTGCGGCGGATGCGCTCGGCGATGGCGGCACGGTCGAAGGGGAAAGCCTCGGCGCCATTGCCCGCCCGCACCCAGTCCGAGAGCAGATTCCGCCAGCGGGCGCAGGCGGCGCGGTCGAGGGAGAGCCGGGCATGCCGCCAGCGGCGCAGGCGCACCTCGTCCCCGGCGAGCAGGATTTCGCCCTGGGTGAATAGCTCCTGCGAGCGGCGGACGGTGTCCAGATCGAGGAAGGTGAAGGCGGAGACGCCCGGCGACATGCCGATATGGGCGCGTTTCGCGTTCTGGGAATTCCGCAGCAACGCGCGGTAGTCGCGGAACAGCGAGCCGGCGGGACCGTAGAAGCCGTCGCAGAAATCCCGCGCCAGGGCGTTGGTGTCGGCGTAGGGGTTTTCGAGCAGCTTGGCCATGAGCCAGACCTTGTAGTCGCGGACATCGGCCGTGACCGGGTATTCGAGTTCGGTGAAGACCCCCTCGACCCGGTGCTCGGCGTAGAAGCGGAAATCCTCGCCGTAGGTGTCGGCGCTCGGATAGGGCAGGCCCTGGGGCTTGGCGTAGGTGACGGCGTAGTCCCAGACGCGGAGATTGGCGGTGATGCGCTCCCAGGCGAGGAGATGGTCGCGGAACTCCTTGTTCTCCCCGGCGGTGATGGGGAAGGTGGCGTTGCTGGTGGTGTCGCAGAGCCGGATGATGACGTTGTCGCGGGGCCGGATCGCGGCGGGGGGCTGCTGGGTGTACTGGTAGGCCAGGGTGTCGATGAAGACCTGGGGATAGCGCTCGGCGATGCCCGCCGCCAGCTCGTTGACGAAATCGAGCAGCAGGCCGGATTCGGCGCCGCCCTCGCGCTGGACGATGGCCTGGCAGGCTTCGCACTGGCATTGCCCGTACCAGTCGTTCTGGCTGACGCTGTAGACCACCGGGGGCGGCAGGCCGGCCTCCCGGGCCTTCTCCTCGCTCGCGGCGATGTAGGCTTCGAGCTTGCCCAGAAAGAGCCGGCGGAGTTCGGGATTGCTCAGGCAGAGCTGGTGGCGGTCGGCCTGGCGCTTGCCGTCCACCAGGGAGAAGAATTCCGGATGCTCGGCGAAATAGGTCGCCGGGGGGATGTACATGTAGAAGGTGTGGACATGATAGGGGGGGCCGTAGTCCCGGCTGCCGCCGTATTCGGGGGCGATGCGGGCGTCGCCCTCGCGGTTGATGCGGGAACGGGCCGCGAACCGCCCCCCGTCCCGGCCGTAGAGCATGTAGATGTCGCGGTAGCGGAGCCCCGGCTTGCCGGTCAGCGCCAGCCCGGCCAGCGGCACCTCGCGCAGGGCGGGGACGAATTCCTCCCAGGGGTTCCACCAGCGCACCCCGCAGACGGTTTCGAGATACTGGTAGGCGGCGTAGAGGGTGCCGCGCGGGCGCCCCCCGGCCAGGACAACACCCTGGTCGACGCTGCGCACCACCCATTCCTCGGGCCCGAGTTTGCCGATTTCGATTCCGGCCGCGCGGGCGGGGGCCGTGTCGCCCACGAACAGAATCCGCTCGGCGGTAGCCGCCCCCTCCGGACGGATCAGGGGGATGGTGCCGGTCATCTGGCCCAGATAGGCGGCGACTTCCAGAGCGGCGGTCCGTTCCGCCGGCGTGGCCCCGGCCCCCAGGTGGATTTCCAGGGCAACCAGACCCGAACCCAGACAGAACAGGCAGGCAAGCATGGCTCTCATGGTGGATTCTCCTTGCGGATTCCCGAACAACCAGGGACAACCGGAACCAACCTAATCATCGGTGCCGGAAAAGGCAACCGCCGCGGATTCGCCGGTTTCCCCGGCTGGCGTGACTTCCCTGTCAAGCCGCCTATATTTCCTCCAACCAGCGAAGGTTGCTTGCGGGCATGCTCTCCTCCTCACACCAATTCACCACCATCCGCGAATACGCCAAGACCATCCTCGAGATTGGGGTGCTCTGGTTTTTGATCTACCAGGTGCTGCGCTTCGTCCGCGGCACCCGTGCCGCCATGGTGCTGGCGGGCATGGCGGTGATGTTTGTCTTCATGACCCTCCTGGCCAAAGCCATCGAACTCGAAGTGATCGACTGGATCATGGGCCGTCTGTGGACCCTGCTCGCGGTGGCCATACTGATTATTTTCCAGCCGGAAATCCGCCGCGCCTTCGCCGAGCTGGGCCGCCAGCAGAGCCGTCTGCGCATCGGCCGGGGAGCGCGCCGCAGCGCCGACATGGTGGACACGCTGATCGACGCGACCTACTACCTGGCGGGGCACCGGATCGGCGCCCTCGTCGCCGTCGAGCGCAGCATCGGCCTGCGTTCCTACACCGAAACCGGCACCTACATCAACGCGCCCGTGTCGAGCAAACTGCTCAGCACCATTTTCTTCCCCAACACGCCCCTGCACGACGGCGGGGTGGTGATCCGGGGCGACACCCTGATCGCCGCCGGCTGCATCTTCCCGCTCACCCAGAACGCCGACCAGAGCCGCAGCCTCGGCACCCGCCACCGGGCCGGGCTCGGCATCAGCGAGGAGACCGACGCGGTGGTCATCATCGTCTCCGAGGAATCGGGCGCGGTGAGCCTGGCCTACCGCGGCCACCTCATCCGGGGCGTCGTCCGCGACCGGCTTCGCCGCCATCTCACCAACTGGCTGGTGAAGAGCGAAATGCGCGAGGAACGGGGCAACCGGCCGCTGCTCAACCTCGACGACACCAACATCGAGTTCGAGGAATTCGGCGAGGAGGGGGAGGAATGAAGCTGCGCCTTCCCCGCTTCGTCCGCCACGATCTCATGCGCAAGCTGGTGGCCCTGTCCTTCGCCCTGCTGCTGTGGCTGGCGATCTCGGCCCAGTTGCGGGCGACCATGTCGTTGCACAACGTGCCGGTGGCCCTCCAGTTCAACCCCGCCGAGACCATCATCGAGAGCGATGTGCCCACGGTGGGCGTCACCGTGCGCGGTGCGCCCCGCGCCCTGGATCAGATCAAAAGCAACGACATCCAGATCGCCGCCGAGGTGCAGGACGTGGCGCCGGGCATGTATTTCACCGACATTCCCATTTCCCGCCGCAACGTCACGCGCGTGCCTCCCGGCATCCGCGTCGTCGATATCGACCGACGGGTGATCCAGGTCCGGGTCGACCGCATCGTCAGCCGCAAGGACATTCCCATCAACCTCCGGTTCGAGGGGAAAATCCGCGACGGCTACCGCATCACCCGCCGTTCCGTCGTGCCCAGCCGGATGGACATCCGCGGCCCCCACCGCATCGTCCGGGACATTTCCGAGGTGACCACCGAGCCCATCCTGCTCGACGACACCATCGTGCGGGATTTCGACGTGGAGGTGGCATTGACCCCGATCCCCGGCGTCGAGATGAGCCGGAGCGTCCACGTCACCGTGCAGGTGGCCCGCACCAGCAGCCAGAAAAACTACGCCGACCTGCCCATGACCGTCCTGGCCAAACCCGGCTCGCCTCTCCAGGTGAAGGGCGAGCTGCCGCGGGTGGCGGTGACGGCCTACGGCCCGCAGACCGCGCTCGACCGACTGGCCCCCGCCCAGATTCACGCCTTCGTCGACCTGAGCCGCGCCACCTCGCCCGGCCAGGTTGCGGCCACCGTCCAAGTCTGGATCGACGGGGACACGGAGGTCAGCGTCGGCTATGTCCATCCAGCCACGG
>LVAZ01000285.1 GCA_001603055.1 Victivallales bacterium Lenti_02 | reverse complement strand
GCCGGGACGAGCCGGACCGGCTGGTCGTCGCCCGCCGGGGCAGCCCCATCGTCATCGGCTTCGGCAGCGGCGAGACCATCGTCGCCAGCGACGTCTCCGCCCTGGTCGCCTACACCAACCGCGTGGTCTATCTCGACGACGGCGACATCGCCATCCTCACCCCCGGCGGCGCCGATCTGCGCACCATCGACAACATCCCCGTCTCCCGCGAGATCGCCCACATCGACTGGGACACCGCCGCCGCCGAGAAGGGCGGCCACGAGCACTTCATGCTCAAGGAAATCCTCGAACAGCCCGAGGCCATCGCCAACAGCATCCGCGGACGGCTCGACGACACCCTCGGCACCGCCATCCTCAGCGGCCTTGATCTGAGCCAGCGCGACCTGGCCCTCATCGACCGGGTGGTGATCGCCGCCTGCGGCACCAGCCTCCACGCGGGCATGGTCGGAGAATACTACATCGAGGACCTGGCCGGCATCCCCGCCGAGGTCGAGCAGGCCGCCGAATTCCGCTACCGCAACCCCCTCATCGGCCCCCACAACCTCATCCTCGCCGTCAGCCAGTCGGGCGAGACCGCCGACACCCTGGCGGCAGTGCGCGAGGCCAAATACAAGGGCGGCCTGGTGGCGGGCATCTGCAACGTGGTCGGCTCGACCATCGCCCGCGAGACCGGCCGGGGAGTCTATCTGCACGCCGGACCGGAAATCGGGGTGGCCTCGACCAAGGCCTTCACCTGCCAGGTGGCGGTGCTGCTCATGCTCGCCATCCGCCTGGGCCGCACCCGGCGCCTCTCCCGCGAGGACGGGCTCGAACGGATCGGCGAGCTGCGCCGCCTGCCCGAGCTGGTCCGCGCCGTCACCGCCCGGTCGGCGGACATCGCGCGGGTGGCGCAACGCTACCGCGAGGCCCGGGGCATGTTCTTCATCGGCCGCGGCCACCTCTACCCCGTGGCCCTCGAAGGCGCGCTCAAGATCAAGGAAATCAGCTACATCCACGCCGAGGGCTACCACGCCGCCGAACTCAAGCACGGCCCCATCGCCCTGCTCGACGAGAACCTCCCCGTGGTCGCCCTCGCCAACCGCGTGCCCGGCCACGCCAAGGTCGTCGGCAACATCCAGGAATGCCGCGCCCGCCGCGCCCCGGTCATCGCCACCGCCACCGACGGCGACGAGGAGGTGGCCCACCACGCCGACGAGGTGATCTGGGTGCCCGAGGCCTCCCCCTTCGTCACCCCCATCCTCACCGTCGTCGCCCTCCAGCTCTTCGCCTACCACTTCGCCCGCGAGCGCGGCTGCCCCATCGACCAGCCCCGCAACCTCGCCAAGTCCGTCACCGTCGAATGAACCCCGAACGGCGCGGGGAATTGCCTGCGCCCCGTCTTCCGCTATAGTACCGCATCCTATACCCTTGTCTCCGGTGCATCCGCACCCAACCACCGCAACCGCAATCCGGAAGGCCCGACCATGACTGGTATTCTCGACATCACCGCCCGCGAAATCATCGACTCCCGCGGCAATCCTACCCTCGAGGCGGAAGTCACCCTCGAAAGCGGCGTCGTCGGCCGCGCGGCCGTCCCCTCCGGCGCCTCGACCGGCGAGAACGAGGCCCTCGAACTGCGCGACGGCGACAAGGCCCGCTACCTCGGCAAGGGCGTCCTCAAGGCCGTCGCCAACGTCAACGACAGGATCGCCCCCGAGCTGATCGACATGGATGTGGTGGACCAGGTCGCCATCGACCAGGCCATGCTCGAACTGGACGGCACCGAGACCAAGAGCAACCTCGGCGCGAACGCCATCCTGGCCGTCTCGATGGCCGCCGCCCACGCCGCCGCCAACGCCCTCGAACTGCCCCTCTACCGCTACCTCGGCGGCATCAACGCCAAGGTTCTGCCCGTGCCGATGATGAACATCATCAACGGCGGCAGCCACTCCGACGCCCCCATCGCCTTCCAGGAATTCATGATCCGCCCCGTCGGCGCCTGCTGCTTCCGCGAAGGTCTGCGCATGGGTGCCGAGGTCTTCCACAACCTCAAGAAGGTGCTCAAGGGCAAGGGCCTGAGCACCGCCGTCGGTGACGAGGGCGGCTTCGCCCCCAACTTCAAGGGCGGCACCACCGAGGCCCTCGAAAGCATCCTCGCCGCCATCGCCGACGCCGGCTACACCCCCGGCAAGGACGTCATGATCGGCCTCGACTGCGCCGCCTCCGAGTTCTTCAAGGACGGCATCTACAACTACGCCAAGTTCGAAGGCCCCAACGGCGCCAAGCGCTCGATCGCCGAGCAGGTCGACTACCTCGCCGAACTGGCCGCCAAGTACCCGATCGACTCCATCGAGGACGGCATGAGCGAGAACGACTGGGACGGCTGGAAGCTGCTCACCGACAAGCTCGGCAAGAAAATCCAGCTCGTCGGCGACGACCTCTTCGTCACCAACGTCAAGTTCCTCAAGAAGGGCATCGACATGGGGGCCGCCAACTCGATCCTCATCAAGGTCAACCAGATCGGCACCCTCACCGAAACCCTCGACGCCATCGAGATGGCCCACAAGGCCGGCTACACCGCCGTCGTCAGCCACCGCTCCGGCGAGACCGAGGACACCACCATCGCCGACCTCTCCGTGGCCGTCAACGCCGGCCAGATCAAGACCGGCTCGATGAGCCGCACCGACCGCATCGCCAAGTACAACCAGCTCCTCCGCATCGAGGAAATGCTCGGCAGCGCCGCCCGCTACGGCTGCTAGTCCTCCGCTCCGCTGGATTCCGCGCCCCGGCCGTCTATGGTGATGGCCGGGGCGTTTCCGTTTCCCACCAGCAACGAAAGTACCTGCCATGCCACCGAGAGGAATGGGTATGGGCCGAGCCATGCGCGGCGACGGCCTGGACAAGCCGAACCTGAAGATCGACTTCCGCCGTCTGCGGCGGCACTACTGGCCCTTTGTCCGGCCCCACCTCTGGGCCATGGCCACCGGCATGGCCTGCGTGACCCTCACTTCCCTGCTGGGCAAGTGCCAGCCGCTGGTGACCCGCTTCCTGGTGGACCGGGTGATCACGCCGCTGATGAGCAAGGGCTGGACTCCGGCCGGGCAGAGCCAGGCGTTGCACCTGCTGACCTGGGTGATCGCCGCCCTGGCGGGCATCGCCGTCGGCGAGGCCGCCCTCTCCTGCCTGCGCACCCGGGTGCTCCGCCGGGCGGGCATCGCCATGGTCTGCCGCCTGCGCGAGGCGGTCTACCGCCATCTCCAGGGCCTCTCCCTCGGCTTCTTCGAGTCCCGCCAGACCGGCGAGATCATGAGCCGCATCACCGGCGACGTCAGCGCCATGGAACGGCTGGTCACCGAGATGGGCGACCGCTTCCTCAACGAAATCCTCAACCTGCTCATCACCGTGGTGATTCTCTTCTGGCTCGACTGGCGGCTCGCCCTCTGCGCCCTCGCCCCGATTCCCTTCATGCTCCTCCACATGGGCGTCTTCACCAGGAAAATCCGCCCCCTCTACCGGCGCATCCGCGACCGCCACGGCGCCCTCAACGCCCGCCTCCAGGACAACCTCTCCGGCATCCGCGTCATCAAGGCCTTCCACACCGAGGAGGCCGAGAACGCCCACTTCGAGGAGGAGAACGCGGCGATCTTCACCACCGAGATGGAGGGGGTGCGGCTGTGGTCCTTCGCCTTCCCCCTGGTCCAGCTCATCACCACCTGCGGCGGCATCCTGGTCAACGCCTGCGGCGTCTACCTCCTGCTCCAACCGGAACCGACCGTGACCCTCGGCACCCTCTTCGCCTTCAACGGCTACGTGATGCACCTCTACCACCCCATCGGCCACCTCTTCCACATGTTCAACGCGCTGCTCCAGTCCTTCGCCTCGGGCGAGCGCGTGGCCGAAATCCTCGAGGCCGAGCCGAACGTCTCCGACGCCCCCGGCGCGGGCGAACTGCCCCCCGTCGCGGGCGAGGTCCGCTTCGAGAACGTCTCCTTCGGCTACAACGCGGAAACCGAGGTGCTGCACGGCATCGACGCCCATGCCGAACCCGGCCAGACCGTGGCCCTGGTGGGCCGCAGCGGCGCGGGCAAGACCAGCTTCGTCAACCTCATCCCCCGCTTCTACGACCCCACCGAAGGCCGGGTGCTGCTCGACGGGCGCGACCTGCGCGAGGTGACCCAGGACTCGGTCCGCAGCCAGATCGGCGTGGTCCTCCAGGACCCCTTCCTGTTCAACGGCTCGGTGGCCGACAACATCCGCTACGCCCGCCCCGGCGCCAGCGACGAGCAGGTCCGCGCCGCCGCCGAGGCCGCCAACGCCCACGAGTTCGTCGCCGAGCTGCCCCAGGGCTACGACACCCAGATCGGCGAACGCGGCGTCAAGCTCTCCGGCGGCCAGAAACAGCGCCTCTCCATCGCCCGCGCCGTCCTCGCCGACCGCCGCATCCTCATCCTCGACGAAGCCACCAGCATGATCGACTCCCACTCGGAAATCCTCATCCAGCGGGCGCTCGAGAAACTCCTCGAGGGGCGCACCACCTTCGTCATCGCCCACCGCCTCTCCACCGTCCGCCGGGCCGACCAGATTCTCGTCCTCGAACAGGGCCGGGTCTGCGAGCGCGGCACCCACGAGGAGCTGATGGCCCACGGCAAGGTCTACGCCGAAATGTACCGCGCCCAGTTCCCCCTCGAGGAGGACGAGCGGAAGCCCCTCCGCGCCGCCACCGTCCTCCCGGCCGACAGCACCCCCAACCTCCTCAACGGCATCGGCTGACGCGGCCGCTTGAGGCAACCCCGACGGCGGGCTACATTTCCCCGCCGGAATCGATTCAATACCAGACACGGAGGCGCCTGCCCTATGGCCGCGCAGAATCTCGTCCAGAAAATCCTCGCCAGTCATCTTGCCAGCGGCACCCTCGCCCCCGGCGGGGAAATCGAAATCGTCATCGACCAGACCCTCTGCCAGGACGCCACCGGCACCATGGCCTTCCTCGAACTCGAAGCCATGGGCGTGGACCGGGTCCGGACCGAGCTGTCCGTCCAGTACATCGACCACAACACCAGCCAGAACGGCCCCGAGAACCAGAACGACCACCTCTACCTGCAGAGCGTCTGCGCCGCCAAGGGCGTCCATTTCAGCCGCCCCGGCAACGGCATCTGCCACCAGGTCCACCTCGAACGCTTCGGCATTCCGGGCAAGACCCTGCTCGGCTCCGACTCCCACACCCCCACCGGCGGCGGCATCGGCATGCTCGCCATCGGCGCGGGCGGGCTGGACGTGGCCGTCGCCATGGCGGGCGGTCCCTTCAAGCTCACCTGCCCCCGCGTCGTCGGCATCCGGCTCGACGGCCGGCTCCGGCCCTGGGTCGCGGCCAAGGACGTGATCCTGCATGTCCTCTCGATCCTCGGCTCGAAGGGCAACGTGGACACCGTGGTCGAATACTTCGGCCCCGGCGTGGCCACCCTCAGCGTGCCCGAGCGCGCCACCATCACCAACATGGGCGCCGAACTCGGCGTCACCACCAGCGTCTTCCCCTCCGACGAGGCCACCCGCGCCTTCCTCACCGCCCAGCAGCGCACCGCCGACTGGCGGCCCCTCGCCGCCGACCCCGGCGCCGCCTACGACCGGCTCATCGAGATCGACCTCGCCGCCCTCGAACCCCTCGCCGCCTGCCCCTCGAACCCGGGCAACATCCGCACCGTCGCCGACATCGGCCCCATCCCGGTCGCCCAGGTCGTCATCGGCTCCTGCACCAACAGCTCGCTCAAGGACCTCCGCCTCGTGGCCAACGTCCTCAAGGGCAAGCTGGTCCACCCCAACGTCTCGCTCGGCATCGCCCCCGGCAGCCGCCAGGTCCTCGAAATGCTCAGCCGCGAGGGCCATCTGGCCGACCTGATCGCGGCCGGCTGCCGCCTCCTCGAATCCGCCTGCGGCCCCTGCATCGGCCAGGGCTTCAGCCCCGCCAACGACACGGTCAGCGTCCGTACCTTCAACCGCAACTTCGCGGGCCGCACCGGCACCAAGAACGACCAGTGCTATCTGGTCAGCCCCGAGACCGCCGTGGCCACCGCCCTGACCGGCGTCCTCACCGATCCCCGCACCCTCGGCATGGCCTGTCCCGCCGCGGCGATGCCCGCCGGGTTCCTGGTGGACGACAGCCTCGTCCTCCCCCCCGCCCCCCGCGGCCAGGAGCCGGCCATCGTGCGCAAGGAAACCATCGGCGAGCCCCCCTGCTGCACGGCGGTGCCCGACGATCTCGACGGCGAAGTCCTCATCGTCGTCGAGGACAAGATCACCACCGACCACATCATGCCCGCCGGCACCCACCTCAAGCTGCGCAGCAACATCCCCAAGTACGCGCGGGTGGTCTTCGAGTGCTTCAACGAGCCCGGCAAACCCAGCTTCGCCGAGCGCGGCCTCGCGGCCAAGGCGGCGGGCAAGGCCGGCCTCATCGTCGCGGGCGAAAGCTACGGCCAGGGCTCCAGCCGCGAGCACGCCGCCATCTGCCCCATGTACCTCGGCGTCCGCCTCGTCCTCGCCCGCAGCATCGAGCGCATCCACGCGGCCAACCTCATCAACTTCGGCATCGTCCCCCTCCTGTTCCAGAACGCGGACGACTACGCGGCCATCGCCCCCGGCGACACCGTCGAAATCCGGGGACTCCGCCGCCAGCTCGTCCCCGGCGGAACCGTCGCCGCCACCCTCGTCAAGGCCGACGGCACCCGCCGCGCCTTCGCCCTCGGCAACAGCATGACCGAACGCGACATCGAGATGGTTCTCAAAGGCGGGCGGCTGGCCTAGCCGTCCCCCGGAGAGCCGAGGAGAACCATGCCAATATCGAAGATGTCCTTCATTCCCCACGAGGAATTCTACCGCGGCGGCATGGCCCGGCTCCGCCTGGCCACCGGCGAGGACGGCAAGCGCTACGTGCTGCGCGAAATGCTCCCCGCCACCGCCCTGAGCTGGGGCAAGCGCCGCAATTTCGTCCGCGGCTGCACCGTCCGCGCCAAACTCTCCCCCCACCCCCGCATCGTCGGCTCCATCGACTTCGGCGTCCGTCTCTGCCTGCCCTACGAACTGGTCGAGTACGTGCCCGGCCCCAACCTCCGCCAGATGATGAACGACGAGCCCGACGTCGTCCTCGCCCACGGCTACGAGCTGCTGCGCCAGACCGTCGAGGCCCTCGCCCATGTCCACGACCTGGGCTGGATGCACCTCGATGTCAAGCCCGAGAACTTCATCGTCGTCAAGGAGCATGGCCGCCTGCACACCAAGCTCACCGACTTCGACCTGACCACCGAGGCCCGCGAGTTCCGCTGCCCCAAGCCCCCCGGCACCCTTGCCTACGCCGCCCCGGAACTGCTCAAGGACGGCATCGTCAGCCCGGCGGCCGACATCTTCGCCTTCGGGGTGATGGCCTACCGCCTCCTCACCGGCCGCATGCCCTTCGAGAGCCACAGCGAGAAAAAAGCCCGCTGGCGGCAGATGAACGAGCGCTTCGCCCCGAAACCCCCCGTCGAAGTCGTCCCCGACCTCTCGGCCCGCCTCTCGACCCTGGTCATGCAATGCCTCGCCAAGGACCCGCGCGACCGCTTCCCCAGCATGGTCATGCTCAAGCAGCAGCTCACCAACACCTGAGCGGAATCCTCCGCACCGGCGGCTACCGGGCCGGGACCGGCAGGACGAGCAGATGCTGCTCGCGCCACAGGTCGTCGTCGATGGGCCAGGTGCGGCGGGCGGGACTCTCGTAGCAGCCCGCCTGGTCGCTCGCCAGCGGCACGAACCCGAGCTTGAGGGCGAAGGACTGGGGCAGGAGGGAGAATTCGTCCAGCTCGGGGGCGCGGAACATGGGATCGGCCAGAACGCTGCGCGGATCAAAGCCCAGGGCCTGCCAATCCGGCCAGGGAATCTCCGCGCCGCCGGAACGCACGAAGGGATCGCGGGACTCGTGCCAGAGCAGATTCCAGTCCGCCTCCGCCAGCCGCTCCGGCAGGCGGTCGCCCGCCAGCCAGGCGGTTTCGCCCAGATGGCTGAAGGCCACGTTCCGCCGCACGGCCAGTTCCGTCGCCGCGCCGAGCTGGATATGGGCCTCGCCCTCGCCCGCGAAGAGGTTGTTCTCGACGCGCAGGCTCCGCCCGGCCACCCGCACCCCGACCGGACAGCGGAGCAGGAGATTCTCGGCCACGACGCCGTCGTCGCCCTGGACGGCGATGCCCGCCGAACCGGCGGGAAAGGCGTAGCGGAAACCGTCGAGCCGCCGATAGCCGCCGGGG
>LVAZ01000284.1 GCA_001603055.1 Victivallales bacterium Lenti_02 | reverse complement strand
GTGAGGGACGCGGTGACCTGAACCGTGAAGTTCTTCTGGTCGGGAAAGGCGGCGGCGGGTACCGCGAAGGCGGCACCGTCCTTGAGGACGATCCCGGTCTCGGTCCGCTCGATGCTGCCGGACTGCAGCGCCGCCGGGATTTCGTCTTTGGCCAGATCCCAGAGCGGTTCGGCGAAAGTGCCGGCCGCCGCCAGCGCCAGAGTGACAAGAAGCGTCGGTTTCATGGGGGAGTCCTCGGTGGGCATTCGGGAGCGGAGACGATCCGCCCGTTTCGGAAGTCACCATGACACAGCCCGCCTTTTCCGCAAGGCCATCGGTTTCCCGCAACTTCCGATTTGACAACCATTCCCAATCGCAATAATCTATTGAGTAACAAGTATTAACCAGGAGTTAATAATGGCGCAGGCAGAAATCCAGTCGGTGGGCCGGGCATTCGAGGTTCTGGACCGTTTGGCGGAGGGTTCGACCAACCTGACGACGATGAGTCAAGTGCTTGGGGTGAGCGCTCCGGGGACCTTGAAGATACTGAAAACCCTGGAGTCTCTGGGCATGGTCCAGCAGCTTGAGGACAAACGCTACGAGCTGTCGGTCGGCTGCGGCCGATACGCCCAGGCCTATTCCCGGCAGCATCCCCTCCGGGAACTGGCCCGGCCAGTCATGGAGGAGCTGTCCCTGGCGGCGGGTGACCGGGCGGTCCTCGCGGTTCTTCAGGGTGACCGGCAGGTTACTTTGCTGGTGGCGGACCCCCGTCTCGGCTGGCGCCATCCCGAGCTGGAGATTCCCAGCGGTCCCCATCTCTCTCTGCAACTGGCCACGGGCCGGGTGCTGCTGGCCCATGCCCCCCTGGCCTATGCGCGTCGGCAGTTCGATTCCTATCCGGCGGATGTCCCGCCCGCCGGGTTGCGTACGTTCGACGAGGTGAAAGCCCTGCTGGAGCAAGTCCGGCGGGACGGCTATGCGCTGGTGCCCACCGCCCAGCTTCACATGCGGTTCCTCGGGGTTCCCGTTGCCGACCGGGCGGGGCATGTCGTTGCCGCGCTGGGCCTGCATGTGACGGAACCGCAGAGCGCGGAGAATGCCCTGGAAGTGGCGCGGCAGGCGGCCGCGCGGATTTCCGGTTTGTTGGTATCCTGAACCCCCCAAAGGAGCGAAGTCGAGATGGACACGATCAGAGAACCGGCCCGCGACCTGCCCGTGATCGAGGATGTGGACGTCGTGATTGCCGGCGGCGGCCCCGGCGGCTTTCCCGCCGCCGTGGCGGCGGCCCGGCGCGGCTGCAAGGTGCTGCTGGTCGAACGCTACGGTATTCTGGGCGGCCTGGCATCCGGCGGGATGATGGGGCCGCTCTTCGGCTACGCCTACCGCAAGACGGACATGATCCTCGGCGGCATTCCGGTCGAGATTCTCGAGGAACTCAAGAAGCTGGGCGGCGTCCGCGAGGACTACATCAAGCAGAAGGGCGCGATCCAGTTCTTTCCGGAGATGGTGAAGCACGTCGCCGACCGGCTGGTCCTGGCCTCGGGTGCCCAGCTCCTGCTCCATGCCTGGGTGACCGATGTGATCCGCACCGGCGACCGGATCGACGCCGTCGTCATCGAGAGCAAATCCGGCAGGCAAGCAGTCCGCGCCAAGCTGTTCATCGACGCCACCGGCGACGGCGATCTGGCCTACTGGCTGGGCTGCGACTACACCAAGGGCCGTCCGGCGGACGGCAAGACTCAGCCACTGGGCACCAAATTCCGGATCGGCGGCGTAGACATGGCGAAAGCCCATGAGCACAACCAGGAAAGCAATGCCCTGGTGGCCAAGGCCATCGACGAGGGCCGCATCCCCGCCTACCACACCTTCGCCGGAGAGGTCAGCGACCAAGGCATCACCCTGCGCCCGGACGAATCCACCCCCACCGTGACCCGTTGCGCCGGCGACGCCACCAACGTCTACGATCTGACCCGCGCCGAAACCAGCATCCGGCGGGACACCCTCGCCATTGTCGACTTCTACCGCGAGCACGTTCCCGGCTACGAGAACTGCTATCTCATGGAAACCCCCTTCGCCGTGGGCGTGCGCGAAACCCGCCAAATCCTCGGCGAATACGTCCTCACCGGCGAGGATGTTCTGAACAGCGCCCGCTTCGGCGACACGGTCGCCCGAGGCTGCTGGTTCCTCGACATCCATTGCCCCCTCGGACGCTACAACGGCCGCAGCAATCTCTGCGACAAGCGCTGCCAGATCGAGCCGCCCTGCAATATGAAGCGCCAGCACGCGGACCAGCTCTACGACAACATGTTCGGATTCGCGCGCAACGACGAGAACATGTGGTACGACATCCCGTACCGCTGCTTCGTCCCCAACAAATCCGCGAACCTCCTGGTCTCCGGGCGCTGCATTTCCGCCAACCACGGCGGCATGTCGTCCGTGCGCGTCATCGCCACCTGTTTCGCCATGGGCGAAGCCGTCGGCGCGGCCGCGGCCCAGTGCATCAAGACCGGCGTCGCCCCCCGCAACGTAAACGTCCCCGCCCTCCAGCAGGACCTCCGCGCCGCCGGCGTGCCGCTGTAGATTCTGGACAATCGTCCGCTCCGATCCCCGCCGACGAATCGGAGCGGACAGTTCTTCCCTGCCCCAGGCCAAGAAGAAGGTGGCCGGAGCTTCCAGCTCCGGACTGGGGTTTGGCACAAATCGGCTGCAGGGGCACGAGGCTTTTGTGCCGGAGGCACTACCCAAACATAGCCTGGGGCAGGCGCCCCAGGACGGGCGCGAATCCCCGTTTTTCGCCCTGATGGGGCGAGATAAAGAAGGCTTGCCGACGGCATGGAACCGGGTTCGGCGACCGAATTGTCCCGCCGCCTTCAGGGCGGAATAACCTATCCATTTCCCCACCTGGGGTTCGGCACCCCAGGCTAGTGCGCCAGTGAGCGCGACATGCAAGGAGGTGCAAGTCC
>LVAZ01000283.1:7500-13063 GCA_001603055.1 Victivallales bacterium Lenti_02 | reverse complement strand
GCTACTACGCCGCCGCCGCCCGCAAGGAAGGCTTCGTGCAGATCGCCGACATCTTCGAGGAGACGGCAAACCAGGAGAAGGAACACGCCAAACGCCTGTTCAAGTTCATGACCGGCGGCGAAGCCCAGATCACCGGTTCCTTCCCCTTCGGCGTGATCGGCAGCACCATCGACAACCTCAAGGCCGCCGCCGCCGGCGAGAACCACGAGCATACCTGCATGTATCCCGAGTTCGCCGCCATCGCCGACGAGGAGGGCTTCGGCATCATCGCCAAGACCTTCCGCGCCATCGCCGTCGCCGAGGAATTCCACGAGCGCCGCTATCTCGCCATGGCCAGCCAGATCGCCCTGGGCAAGGTCTTCAAGAAGGACCAGCCCGTCGTCTGGCGCTGCCGCAACTGCGGCTACCTCCACACCGGCACCGAGGCCCCCGCCGTCTGCGCGGCCTGCGCCCATCCCCAGGCTCACTTCGAGAGCATGGCCGAAAACTGGTAGTCCCCTCCGTTCCGCCGCCCGGTCGGACGGCGGTCACCCCCCATTCCTCACGGGAGACCCGGAATGTCCAAGAAACACGAGATTTACCACTGTCCGCTCTGCGGCGCCCTGATCGAAGTGATCGACGGCGGCGCGGGCCAGCTCGTCTGCTGCGACGAGCCGATGAAGCTGCTCGATGAAAAGACCGCCGACGCCAAGACCGAGAAGCACGTCCCCGTCATCGAGAAGGTCGAGGGCGGCGTCAAGGTCAAGGTCGGCTCCATCCCCCATCCCATGGTCGACGACCACTACATCCAGTGGATCGAGCTGGTGGTCGACGGCAAGACCATCCGCCAGGAGCTGAAGCCCGGCATGGCCCCCGAAGCCTGCTTCTGCCTCTGTACCTGCGACTGCGCCAAGATCACCGCCCGCGAGTACTGCAACAAGCACGGTCTCTGGAAAGCCTAAACCGGAGGGACTGGATCATGCCCGAGAAACACATCATCGTCGGCATCCACATCACCGACCGGCTGAAAAACGCCACCGCCGTGCAGCAGATTTTCACCACCTACGGCTGCTGCATCCGCACCCGTCTCGGCCTGCACGACACGGGCGAGGGCTTCTGCTCGCCCAGCGGCGTCCTCCTCATCGACTTCATCGGCGGCGAGCAGAAGCTCGCGGCCATGAAGAATGAGCTGGCCGCCATCGAGGGCATCGAAACCAAGACCATGATCTTCGATCATCCCTGACCGTTCCCCCATCCTCCCCGCTCCCCCCGCGACTTCCCTCGCGGGGGGAGTTTTTCTTTGTGCGACAATACCTACAGCCCCGCCTCGAACCGTTCGGCCATCTCGCGCTGGACGGCGGGGGAGAGGGTGACGAAACGGGTGCTGTAGCCGCCCAGGCGGACCAGCAGGTCGGCGTGGGCCTCGGGCCGGGCGATGGCGGCGCGGAGATCGGCGGCGGTCAGACCGTTGACCTGGACCTGCAAGCCGCCGCCGCCGAAATAGGTCCGCAGCAGGGCCTGGAAGGCGCGCCGGGGGGCAATCGAGCGCAGGCTTTCGGCATCGAGGCTGAGATCGAGGGCCTGCCCGGCGGCGAAGTCGGCCTGGGGCAGACGGGCGGCGGACTGCACGGTCCGGGTGTGGGCATGGGCGCGGCCGAGCAGGGTCGGCCCCGCATTCTTGGCCAGGGGCGCGCCCGCCCGGCGACCATCAAGCGTCGCACCGTAGCGGGAACCGGCCGGAATATGGGCATTGAGGGTGTGGAAGGAGGGAAGATACTGGGGTCGTTCGGGCGAATGGCGGCGGACGCTGGCCGCGAACCCCCGCGCCAGCTCCCCGGCCAGTTCGTCCACGGCGGCATCCCCGTCGCCGAATTTGGGCAGCGCCCGAATTTCGGCCAGCAGCGCCTCATGACCGGCGAAATCCGCCTGCGCGGCGGCAAGCAGTTCCGTCAGGGAATTGGCTCCGCGCTCGAAGTGCAGCACCCGGACAGTGTGCAGGGCGTCCGCCACGTTCACCAGCCCGAACGCCTCGACGGTGCCGGTATGGTAGCGCGCGCCGCCGCCCGCCCGGTCCTGCCCGCGCGGAATGCAGTCGGCCGTGAGGGCGGAGAGAAAGGGATTGGGGAATTCCGCCGCCACCCGCGCCGTGTGCGCCCGGTTCCGCCCGATGCAGAGGGCCACCAGTTCGTCCGCGTAGGCCAGAACCTGCCCGAGCAATTCGGTCAAACTGCCGTATTCGCGCCGGGGCGGAGTAGTCAGGACCAGGGGCAGTTCGCCCGCCAGCGGCTGTCCCCCGTTGAGCGCCAGTTCGAGAGCGAGCGGCAGGGGAACCACCCCCGCCCACATGTCCGCGATCTCGGCCCCCGGCAGCATCAGGCCCATGCAACTGTTCGCGCCCCAGTCCGGCAGTTCGGACTCGGGGACCCCGCGCCGCCGCAGGGCTTCCCGGCAGGGTTCCTCGCCGTAGAAGGTGGGCTGGGACAGCCGGAGCAGGGCCGGTTCGGTCAAACGGTCGAAATCGGCGGCGGCGATGCCGTCGTGGATGCGGGCGGCCAGAATCGGCGCCGGCGCCCGGCGTTCCGCCACCACCTCCACAATGAGCCGCGACAAGTCGTTGAAGCAATCCCGTCCCCCGCCAGCCGCTCCGCCCAGATTCACCGCGCAGGCCGCGTCGCCATAGCGGTTCAACTTGGCGAACAGAGCGTCCAGCAACCGCCGCGACCGCGCGGGGCCGTCCGCCGCGAAATAGGGATAGGCGTACTGGTCCAGCCGTCCCAGCGAGAGCGATGCCTGGGACAGCTCGGAGAGACCGACAGCGGCGTGGACGAACCATAGCGCCTGCATGGCCTCGGCCATGTCGCGCGCGGGTTCACGGGGCACCCGGCGGCAGCGGGCGGCCAGTTCGGCCAGTCCCCTATTCTCCGCCAGATCGGCAAAGCGTTCCGCCCAGGCGACGACCGCTTCGAGCGCCAGAGCCATCGCCTCGCGCTGGAGGCGGCGTTCGGGGACCGGATCATCCCCGTTCCGCGCCCGCGCCCCGGCCGCGATGGCCGCGAGTCCCTGTTGCAGAACCAGCGGGTAGTCCACCGTGGTGTGGGCCAGCGTGTAGCCCGCCCGGAGATGCCAGCGGTCGAGCGCTTGCCAAAGGGAACCATCCGGAGCGGGCGGCAGGCCCGGCGCCGACGGCAGGGAGACCGTCTCCACCTCCCCGCAGGCCGGACCAAAGTCGCCCGCCAGCAAATCCCCGTCCAAAATCCCGATGGGGATACCCGCCAGCACGGCTTGCAGCAACCGCGCCTCGCGCAACGGCGCCGGGCAATCTCCCAGCTCCGCGTGGGCGCGGGCACGCAGAGCGCGAACCTGTTGCCAGAGATCGGCCATGGTCTATTTCCCGTTCGGATCGCCGCTGCGCACGAATTCCTCGTAGGCCCACTGATCCCATTCGGGCTGGACCCCGATGCCGTGCAGGTCCGGATAATTCTTGGCGATGAAACCGCCCCGGAAGGTCTCCACCAGCCGCCGGGTCTCGGCCTCGATGAAGTCCCGCTTGCCGGTGGGCAGCACCTTCTGGATGTCGCAGGGGGCATACAGCCCCACCCCGTGCCCGCGCAACTTGGCGGCCAACGCGGGCTGGTTGTACACGGCGGGCTGGTCGAACTGGAGACAGTCGATCCCCGAACCGCAGAGCGAGTCGACCAGTTCCCAGTTGAACCCGCAGGAGTGCTGGAGCACCTTCATGCCGTGGGCATGGGCCCGGCTGGTGAGACGCTCGTAGAGCGGCCGGTAGATGTCGTTCCACATGGCCGGACCGATCAGCACCCGGTCCTGGACCCCGAGGTCCTCGCAGAAGAACACCCCGTCCATCCCCGCCTCCCCGAAACGGTCGATCACGCCTTCGAGCAGGGTGGTCACCCGATCATGCAGCACATCGATCCGCTCCCGCTCGGCGATCAGGTCCATGAAATAGATTTCCATCTTGCGCATGTAGCGGCAGGTGGCGAAGGGCCACCCCGGCATGCCCCCCAGCTTGAAGCGCTCGTCCCCCGAGGCCCCCAGCTCCCGCGCCGCCGCGTAGTACGCCGGATTGTCCAGGTCCGGCAGGGCCAGGTTGTCCAACTCGGTCCAGTCCTCGAGCACGGGACGGAAAATCTCGCCCCCCTTCGACAGACCGACCACCCGGAACCAGACATTGCCCCAGATATCGGTCGAGTACTCGAACTCCCCCTCGGTCCAGGTCTTGGTCGGGATGTCATGCCGACAGCCCGCCCCCACGAAGTCGTTGCGGCGACCGCCGCCGAAATGAAAACCGATCCGCTCGTCGCAACGGAACTCGATGTTCGCCAGGATGATCTCGCGCGGGGTCATGGCCAGCCCTTTCGTGGAGGAAACCCGCGCCACTGTAAACCGCCCGCGCCGCCCGCACAACGGAAGCAGATAATTTTGACCCACCCGACCCACCACCGGGACAAATTGTCCCAGCGTGAAAGCAGCCTTGAACAGGGGAGGCGCACCTCTTCTCATGAATCTGTATCATGCTTAATACAAATATATTACAATAACATAATCCAGTTTTTCAAGAGTTTGGCACGGCCTCTGCTAAATCACAACCGACGATGCTCCCCCGCCCCGGGAACGGGTCCCGGACCAGCGGTGGAGAACCCAACATCAAAGCCATGAAAACACCACAAGGAGGCACGACAATGCTTTGGACATGGCCCATCAAACGGCATGGCAGTCTCTGGGGCGAACTGGACCGGCTGCAACGGGAATTCAACCAGTTCATGGAACCGCTCGCCCGCACCGGCATGTCCCGGTTCGCGGAATTCCCGGCGGTCAACATCTGGGTCGGCGAGGACAACGCCCTGCTCACGGCCGAACTCCCCGGCATCGACCCCGACAAGCTCGAAATCACCGTCAAGAACGACACCGTCACCATTCGCGGCATCCGCGAGGCCGAGAAGCTCGACCAGGGCCAGACCCTGATCCGGCAGGAGCGCGGCGCGGGCAGCTTCGTCCGCTCCTTCGCCCTCCCCTTCCATGTGGACTCCGAACGGGTCGCCGCCCAGTACCAGAAGGGCATTCTCCAGGTCGTCCTGCCCAAACCCGAGACCGAGAAGCCCAAGAAGATCACCGTCAAGGCAGGCTGATCAAGGAGGATACGAAAATGGCTGACAGCACCCTCACCAAACGCGAGAAACAGACGCCGGCGACCGCCGAACGGGCCAGCGAGACCCCCGTCTTCGTCCCCCGCTTCGACATCGTCGAGAACGAAACCCAGGTCCTGCTGGTCGGCGACATGCCGGGGGTCGACGAGGCCAGCGTCCAGATCGACCTCGACGGCAGCGAGCTGACCATTCGCGGCAGCTACGTCCCCAAGGCCCCGGAAGGCTACACCCTCAACTTCCAGGAGTACACCAGCGGCGACTACGAGCGCTCCTTCACCCTCGGCAACACCATCGACCGGGCCGGCATCAAGGCCGTGGTCAAGAACGGCGTCCTCCGCCTGACCCTCCCCAAGGCCAAGGAAGCCCAGCCCCGCCGCATCACCGTCAAAGCCGGCTGAGAAACCCAGCCCCACACCCGC
>LVAZ01000283.1:0-7494 GCA_001603055.1 Victivallales bacterium Lenti_02 | reverse complement strand
GGCCTAAAGGCCGTACTACGAACGAAATGCACTGCATCCACAACCGTTTGTAGTACAGGCTTTAGCCTGCTACTGGAGCGTTAAGCGGCCTAAAGGCCGTACTACGAACGAAATGCCGCCGGACCAGGCGCCGGTGGCATTCCGTCCATCCCGTCCATCCAGTCCATTCCGTCCATCGCCGGGCGGAAAGGCCGGCCGGGGCGGACCCCGGCCGGCCGAGGTCACTTCTTGTTGCCGAGGGCGTGGTCGAGGGACATTTTGGAGGGTGGGAAGGCGGTGCGGCGGACGTAGCCGGCGGCATCGGCGGCGCCCCATTCGCGGTCCATGCGGCTGTCCTCCCACTCGACGGAGTAGGGGCCGGTGTAGCCGACGGCATGGAGGGTGCCGAAGAGGTCGCCGAAGGGAATCTGGCCGTGGCCGGCACTGCGGAAATCCCAGCCCCGGCGGAGGTCGCCGAAGTTGAGATGGGAGCCGATGATGCTGCTGCGGCCGTCGAGGGTGAGGGCGCAGTCCTTGACGTGCATGTGGTAGATGCGGTCGCCGAATTCGCGGACGAACTGGACGGTGTCGACCATCTGCCAGAAGAGGTGGCTGGGATCGAAGTTGAAGCCGAACTCGGGGCGCCGGCCCACCGCAGCGAGCGCCCTTGCCGCCGTGTGGAAGTCATAGGCGATCTGGGCGGGATGAACTTCGAGGGCGAAGCGCACGCCGCATTCGCCGAAGACGTCGAGAATGGGATTCCACAGCTCGGCGAACTCGGCGAATCCCGCCTCGATCACCTCCTCGTCTACCGCCGGGAAACGGTAGAGATAGGACCAGATGGCGGAGCCGGTGAAGCCGGTGACCAACTGGACCCCGAGGTTTTTCGCGGCCTGGGCGGTGAGCTTCATGTGCTCGATGCCATAGTCCCGCTTGGCGGCGGGCTTGCCCCGGAAGCGCTCGGGGACGAAGCCGTCGGTGCGGAAGTCGTTGGGATCGCAGACCAGTTGGCCGCAGCGGTGGTTGCCGACGGCCCAGACACCCAGTCCGTGCTTCGCCAGGAGTTCCCGGTGGGCGGCGCAGTAGTCCGTGTCCTGCGCCGCGCGGACGAAGTCGAAGTGGTCGCCCTTGCAGGAGAGTTCGAGGCCGTCGTAGCCCCAAGCGGCCACCTTGGGGAGCAGCTCGGCCAGGGGATAGTCGCCCCATTGGGCGGTGAACAGGGTGACGGGATTGCGCATGGCCGGCTAGTCCTCGAAGGTGACGAAGCGGCCGGTCTTGGCGGACTCGATGAGGGCGTCGGCGGTGCGGAAGGCCCAGTAGCCGTCCTCGACGCCGATGGCGGGCACCGCGCCGGCGGCGACGGTGGCCACGAAGCTCTTCATCTGCTCCACATAGGGCGCGACCGGCTGGCCGAGATCGACCTTCTCGTTCTGGCCGGGACGGCAGAGCAGCAGTTCGCGCTGGTCGTAGAGGGCGGTGGCGTGGTCGCCGTAGACCTCGATGCGGTCGTAGCCCACGCCCTGGCGCTGCCAGGAGCCGTCGATGTTGACGATCATGCCGTTGGCGTAGACGAAGCTGCCGGAGATGTAGTCCACCGGCTGCTCCATGGGGCGGTCGAACATCAGGCCCGCGCCGCAGGCCTGGCAGGGCATGCCGAAATACCAGTTGAGCAGGTTGAAGTGGTGGGAGAGCATGTCGAGGGGCACGCCGCCGCAGAGCGCGAAATCGGCGAACCAGTCGTCCCACAGCCGCTTGTAGACCGCGACGTTGCAGCCCATCTTGACCATGCGGACGGTGCCGAGGGTGCCGTCGTCGAGCCACTGTTTGATTTTCTGGTAGCCGGGCTGCTGGCGGCGCATGAAGCCGATGGCCAGCTTGGTGGCCGCATTGGGTTCGCGGCGGATGGCCTCGGCCTCGCCCCGGTGGCGGACCATGGGCTTCTCGCAGAGGATGTATTTGCCGCTGGGCAGGAAGAGGCGGAGGGCCTGGTAGTGGGCGAAGGTGGGATGGCAGAGCACCACCGCGTCCACGGCCGGATCGGCGATGATCTCCTCGGGGGCGGCATAGACCTTGGTGCCATGCTCCGCCGCCAGGGCCGCGGAGGCCTTGGCCGAGAGGTCGTAGATGCCCGCCAGTTCGGCGTCGGGCAGTTGCTTGACGATCCCGCTATGGGTCTTGCCCATGCGGCCGGCGCCGACAATCGCGATTCTGACCATGTTCGTTCTCCTCGGAATTCGGTTAGCGCACGTAGTTGCGGAGCAGGAAATGAATGCTGCTTTGGAAGGAGGCGAAGGGATCGGGGCAGGTGCCGTCGTGCTCGACCACAAAATAGCGCACGCCGCCGTCCTCCGCCGCCCCGATGATGGCGGGCCAGTTCAGATTCCCCTCGCCCACCGGCGCGTCCTCACTCTGCCGCCCGTTCATGACGAAGTCCTTGAGATGGATTTGCTCCATCCGGCCGGCCAGCCGCCGGACCCAGGCCACCGGATCGCCGCCGCCCGCCTGCACCCAGTAGGTGTCGATCTCGGCATCGAGATGGGGGGCTTCCTCATAGACGATGTCGAGCATGGTGCGGCCACCATAGCGGTTGAACTCGATGGCGTGGTTGTGGTAGCCCAGGGTAATGCCCGCCGCCCGCATCTTCACCGCCGCCGTCTCGAGCTTCCGGGCCAGTTCGACCACTTCCGCCTCGGTCGTGAACAGGGGCGGACAGGGATACACCGTATGGGCGCAGCCCAGCTCCTGGAGATACTCGATCACCTCGTCGGTCTGATCGACCGCGCTCGCCCCTTTCTTGCAGGCCGAAACCGGCACCAGGCCCGCATCCGCCAGCAGACGGCGCATTTCGCCGGCATTCATGGCCGGCATGGCGGGGGTCACCTGCACGGCGTCGTAGCCCATCGCCTTCACCCGGTCCAGCGTCTCCACCAACTGGGCCGGGCTGCCGAAGAAGCTCCGGAAACTGTACATCTGCGCGGCAATCTGGTTCTTTCGCATGGAATCCCTCGCCCGAATGGTTCGCTCACCGGTCGCCCGCGAAAACCGCGCGACGACGCCTTGAACACCGCCGACATGCACATACTATGCACGGATATGAACGGCGAAAAATGAACAGATTGACCATACCCATGCATAAAACGACCAAGGAATAGGGGCGGAAATGAACTATTTCGACGGTTTGTCCATCGCCCTGGTCGGTTCGGACCCGAGGAACGTGGGGCTGCACCGGAATCAGCCGCGCTACTACGGGGTGCAGTACAACCACGGCGGCGGGCTGTATCTGCGGGTGAACCGGCAGGCGGAATACCGGGTGACCGGGGCCTGGGCCTTCCTCACCTATCCGGGCACCTTCTTCGAGTACGGCCCCAGCGACGGGCGCCCCCGCTGGCACAACTATGTCTGCTTCTACGGCCCCAAGGTCGAGGAGTACATCCGCAGCGGGCTGCTGGCCATTCCCGCCGACCCGCCCCTGATCCGCATCGCCAATCCGGGCCGTTTCCTGGAAACCATCCAGGCATTGAAGCAGGGGCTCGCCTCGAACCTGCCCAATCCCGCGCGGATGACCCACACCCTCGAAGACCTGCTGCTCCAGCTTCATGAGCAGGCGGACGACCGGGGCCTGCCGTATCATGGCCCCGTCTTCGCCCGGTTGATCGACGAACTCGACCGCCATCCCGAGCGCCCCTGGGACTTGGCGGCGGAGGCCAAGCGCATGGGCTTCTCGCTCACCCATTTCCGGCGGCTGTTCCGGCAATTCGCCGGCCTCTCCCCCCAGCAATACCTCATCCAGCGTCGCCTCCGGCTGGCGGCGCAACTGCTCACCGAGACGAACGATCTGGTCCGCCAGGTCGCCGACCGCACGGGCTTCCGCAACGAGTTCTACTTCTCGCGGCTGTTCAAGCAGACCTATCACCTCGCTCCCCTCGAATACCGCCGCGAATTCCTCGCCGCCCACCCCTGACCAAAAGGCAAGACGTTTCGCGCCCGTCCAGGCAGGCGGCACATTCCGCAGGGCGTCAGCCCGCGCAGATGCCGTGGGAATCGAGGGGATCGAGGAGATCGAGGGGGCGGCTTTTTGTGGCACTCCAGGCTTGACGGGGCGGGGACCGGTCGCAATCCGGGCGGGGATTTGGTGATGGCCGGTGGCCGGTGGTCTTGCTCCCCGAAGCGGGAGCAACATGCCAGCCCGGTCAGAATGGCCGGGTTTCCGATCCATGCCCCCCGATCCTGACCTCGGAAGACGCGCGGGTCTGTCGCTCACCTTCAGCGAGCTGGTTTCTTTTCCCCGGACAACCGGTTCCCGGCGATGCTCGCCGGGCTGACATGTCGCTCGCCTACAGCGAGAAATCCGGGAAAACCAGCCTCTCATTCCGAACTCCGAACTCTGAACTCTGAACTTCTCACGGAGGCACAGAGGCGCAGAGAACCACCGAATGGGGTTTCCTCCTCCGTGTCTCCGTGTCTCCGTGAGGGAAATATCCCGTACCGGAAACCGGAAACCGGGGACGGGAAACCGGGGACGGGTTCTTTCTGGCGGGTGGGAGTGGCCGGAGCATCCTGCTCCGGTTTTTCATCGCGATTCCGGAGCTGGGAAGCTCCGGCCACCTTCCCGAAGGGACGGGTTCTTTCTGGTGGGAGTGGCCGGAGCATCGTGCTCCGGTTGGTCTTGGCTGCTATTCATGCTGATTCCGGAGCTGGAAGCTCCGGCCACCTTCCCGCGAAGAGGCTGGGAACTGGCTCGTTATGGCACCCTGAGTTCTTCCCGCCCCGCTATCGTGAATCTATGGAATCGGTCCACTCGTCTCGATAAGACAGTCAGCCAGGAATGCCTTGATGCGCTCTTCGACAGGGACGAGGAGGTCGGGGGCCGGGGCGGCGGAGGGGCGCCAGATGCCGTGGGCCTCCCCCGCGCCCGCGAACCAGTGGATGGCGCAGGGGCGGCCGTGCCGGGCGTACTGCGCAGCAATGCGCTCGGTCTGGTCCGGCGGCACCAGCCGGTCGTTGGTGCTCTGCACGCAGAGCAGCGGCGGGGCTGCGGCGGTGACGTAGGAAACCGGCGAGGCGGCATCCAACACCTCTCTGGACACATCGGGACTGCCAAAGAGCTTGCCGAACTTCTGGGGGCCGTGATGCTCCCAGAGGGCGGCCAGATCGCTCGGCCCGGCAATGTCCACAATCCCGGCCACCCGGTCGGCGGGGAGGCGCAGGCCAGTCATCAGGGCCAGATGACCGCCCGCCGACGCGCCGAGGACGGCAATGCGTCCGCGGGCCAGGGGCTGCATCGCCGAATGCCCCGCGTCGAGCAGAAACCGGGCCGCCCGCAGACAGTCGTCGCCGCAGGCGGGCCACGGTGCCGCGCCCGCCAGCCGGTAGTTGATGTTGAAGGCGGCAAAGCCGTGCGCCGCCAGCATGGCGCAGACGGCGTCGAACCGGAAACGGTCCATCGCCTGCCAGCCGCCGCCGTGGATCACCAGCACGGCGGGCGCACCGGCGGCGTTCTCCGGCAGATAGAGGTCTCCCTCGCCCCGGAAACCATGCTCGGGAGCGTAGGCAATGGCGCGAATCGAGCTTGTCATCAGAACTCCGGTTAGGCGGTTTCGGGGAGGAAGGTGGGCATGTTCACGCCCTGGAAGGGGGTGAAGCTGCCGAGCACCTGGGAGAAGTGCATTTCGCAGTTGCGCCCGCCCCAGGAATAGACCTCCCGGACCAGCGCGTTGCGGTCCACGGGCAGGAGGAAGACCGGGGTGCGGCCGTGATGCTGGTTCAGCTCGGTCAGCAGCAGGGCGGCGGTGACCTCGTCCTCGCGCATCACGCCGGGACCGATCATGTTGCAGCCCGGATGGGCGCAGGAGACCAGGAAGCCTTCGAGACGATGGGGGGCGGACTCGAAGACCGAGACATGCCAGATGCCCTCGGGGTTCTCGATGAAGTGGCGGTAGTCGCCGTCGCGGCGGATGCCGCTCACCGCCAGTTCGAGTTCGCCCATGAGCGGCACGTCGGCCAGGGTGGCGGGACGGACCATGTCCAGGCCCGCCACCGCCTTGTTCAGCCCGTTCTTGGGCACGGCCAGAAACATGTCCTGATAGGCCTGGCGGGGGACGAATCCGGACCGCGTGTAGAGCGAGTAGGAATCGAGGTTCATGGCGCTGGACACCAGCCGCAGGGGCTTGCCCTCGCGCTCGGCGACGCGGATGATGGTCTGCAACAGACCGTGCGCCACCCCGCGCCCGAAGTGGTTCGGATGCACGTTCATGATGCCCAGCGAGACATGGGTCGGCCGGATGTGCTGAAAGCAGGAGCCGATGATCGCGCCGGAACGGGTGTCCTCGGCCACCCAGCCCGAGCTGCCTTCGAGCGAATGGTACAAATCGAAATGCAGCTCGGTGGTGCGCGGTCCGCCGGAGAAGATGAGGGGCTTGCCATGGGCCTGGTACCAGGCATTGGTCGAGAGGCAGATCAGCTCCGCCACCGGCAGCCGGTCCTGGGGACGCATCTCGCGCAGTTCGTATCCGGTCATGTTCGTGCTCCCGTGGGTGGGTGGTTCCCTGATTCACCATATGCCGGGAAGCGCCGCCCCGCCAGCGGGGACAACGCTGGCGGAGTATAGTACCGCAAGAATTCCACCCGCGTCCCCCGTATTGGAAAGGACACCTGTCCCATGCACGAACTCCAGGCGAAAAAAGCCTTTCTCTGCGACATGGATGGCGTGATCTACCACGGCAACCATCTCCTGCCCGGCGTCCCCGAATTCATCAACTGGCTGCGCGAGCAGGGCAAGAAGTTCCTCTTCCTGACCAACAGCAGCGAGCGCTCCCCCCGCGAACTCAGCCAGAAGCTGGGCCGGCTCGGGCTGGTGATCGAGGAGGAGCACTTCTACACCAGCGCCCTGGCCACCGCCACGTTCCTTGCCAGCCAGAAACCTGGCGGCAGCGCCTTCGTCATCGGCGAGACCGGCCTCACCAACGCCATCTACAACGCCGGGCTGACCATGAACAACGTGGACCCCGACTACGTGGTGGTCGGCGAGACCCGCACCTACAGCTTCGAGCGCATCGAGCAGGCCGTCCACTTGGTCCTCCGCGGCGCCAAGCTGATCGGCACCAACCCCGACCTCACCGGCCCCACCGAGAAGGGCATCGTCCCCGCCACCGGCGCCCTCATCGCCCCCATCGAGCTGGCCACCGGCAGCAAGGCCTACTTCGTCGGCAAACCCAACCCCCTGATGATGCGCCACGCCCTCAAGACCATCGGCTGCCAGCGCGAAGAAACCGCCATCATCGGCGACCGCATGGACACCGACATCATCGCCGGCATGGAATCCGAAATCGAGACCGTCCTCGTCCTCAGCGGCGTCACCACCCGCGCCGACATCCCCCGCTTCGCCTACGTCCCCCGCTACATCCTCGACGGCGTCGGCGACATCCTGCCGAAGAAAAATAACTAATCGTTTGACCCTTGCCCAGGTTGAACTAGGAACTAGACTAGCATCACAGGGTAGGTGTGAGCTTGCGCATG
>LVAZ01000282.1 GCA_001603055.1 Victivallales bacterium Lenti_02 | reverse complement strand
GTCGGCGAGCTGCCGGGCGGGCGTGAGGGCGGGGCGGTCCGCCGCGAGCCGTTCGATTTCGGCCCGCCTCCAGGCGTCCGCGAGCGGGGGGACATAGAGGCTGGGGGCGAGTTCGGGCGGCGGCGGCAGGTCGCAGCCCACGTGGAGGCAGACATCCTCGCCGGGTTCGGCCATCATCTGCTCGTGCGCGGTCCCCGGCCGGTACACGACCACGCCGCCCGGCGCGAATTCGAGCACGGTGCCGAAGGCGTCGCGGGTTCGGCCCGTGCCGGCGGCGTGGTAGACGATCTCGAAGGCGGGATGGGCGTGCATGCCGCAGTAGCCCACCGCCGGATGGCGCCAGCCCCGCTCGAAGGTCAGCGTCGCGTGAAGAAAGAATCCGCTCAGGGTGTTCGGCATGGCATAAAACCACTTTTTATACCGGTTTCGTCCAATCTACTCCAAAATATGGAAATCGAAAAGCCGGAAAACGGAATAGATAGGGGATTGGCCGCGTGGCGCGGGCGGGCGGGGAAGCGTATTTTGCGAGAGTTGGCGTATCGGTTTCGGTAGCAAGAAAGGCGGCATCCATGGATAGCTTTCCCCGGACGATGGTGGGCGGCGTCTCCGTCTCCCGCATGATTATCGGCACCAACTGGTTCCTCGGCTACAGCCACACCAGCGCCGCCAAGGACGACTACATCAAGACGCACATCGCGAAGCGGGACATGATCGCGGACATCATCCAGGTCTTCCTCGAGGCCGGGGTGGACACCATCATGGGCCTGATTCAGCGGAAGGAACTCTGGGAGGGCATCCAGGAGGCCCAGCAGCGCACCGGCAAGAAGTTGATCGTGGTCTCGACTCCCGGCATTCCGGTGAACGCGAACACCCCGGCCAACGGCTTCGGGCCGGAGGCGGAGGCGATCTTCGACGAGGAGGCCCGGCTGGGGGCCACTTTCTGTTTCCCCCATCAGGGCACCACCGACGCGCTGGTGGACCGCTGCGCCCGGAAAATCCGGCACCTGGACCAGATCAGCCGCATGATCCGCGAACGGGGCATGATTCCCGGCCTCAGCACCCATATGCCCGAGTCGATCATCTACGCCGACGAGAGCGGGGCCGACGTCGAGACCTACATCTCGATGTACAACTCGATGGGCTTCCTCATGCAGGTGGAGGTGGACTGGATCAACCGTGTGATCCGCAACGCCAAGAAGCCGGTGATGACCATCAAGCCCATGGCGGCCGGCCAGCTCCGCCCCTTCCAGGCCCTCAATTTCGTCTGGAACACCATCCGCCCCCAGGACATGGTGACCGTCGGCACGATGACCCCGCGCGAGGCCAAGGAGTGCATCGACCTCTCCCTGGGCATCCTCGCCGGCACGCAGGCCAACATCCAGCTCCAGGAAACCCGCTCCAAGGCCAGCATCAAGAGCAAGGCCGAGTAGAAAACTGCCCGGCCTCCAGATGGGGAGCAAAAATCGTCCCGAAACATTTGCCAAACCCCGCAGGACGGTATATGTTAACTGGTGCGAGCGGTCTAGCTCGAGATCAACTATCGGTTCCGGGTGTTCGTGCCGAGGCGTCAGATCAATATGCGGTTTACCGCAGCGCCCTCACCCATTTAGCAGGCCGCTCGCTCCTTTTTTGCCCCGCTCCGGCTCAGGCCCCAAGGTCCGCCAGCCGGTTTTTTTTGGCGGGCCTTGCGGCCACCGGGGGCAGTGGACCCAGTGGACGCAGTGGACTCAGTGGCGGGCGGCAAGGTGGAGGCCGGTAAGGTAGCGGCCTTCGGGGAAGGCGGTGGCGACGACGTGGTCGGGGGCCTGGCGGAGTTCGTGGAGGACGGCGACGTCGCGGTGGGCGTCGAGGGCGGCATCGGCGACGATTTTCTGGAACAGGTCGGGGGTCATGGCGCCGGAGCAGGAGAAGGTGAAGAGTTCGCCGCCGGGGCGGAGGAGTTTGAGGGCGAGGAGGTTGATGTCCTTGTAGCCGCGGCTGGCCTTGGCGAGCTGGCCCTGGGTGTCGGCGAACTTCGGGGGATCGAGGATGATGAGGTCGAAGTCGCGGCGGGCGTCGCGGAAGCTGCGCAGGGCGTGGAAGACGTCGGCCCGGAGAAACTCGGCGCGGTCCTCCGCGAAGCCGTTGCGGCGGACGTTTTCGGCGGCGAGTTCGAGGGCTTCCGCCGAGCTGTCGATGCTGAGCGTGCGTGCGGCGCCGTTGGCGAGGGCGTGGAGGGTGAAGCCGCCGGTGTAGCAGAAGCAGTTGAGCACGTCGCGTCCGGCGCTGCGGGTGCCGAGCAGGGCGCGGTTTTCGCGCTGGTCCAGGTAGAAGCCGGTTTTGTGGCCCTGGCGGATGTCCACCTGGAAGCGGATGCCGTTCTCGCTGATTTCGAGGGTGTTTTCGGGGGGCGTGCCGAAGACCGGCCCGACGCGGGGTTCGAGTCCCTCGCGGGTGCGGGCGTCGGTGTCGGAGCGTTCGAAGATGCAGGTGCAGCCGGGGACGGCGAGGCGCAGGGCTTCGGCCAGATGGACGCGGAGCCGTTCGGCCCCCCAGGTGAGGAACTGCACCACCAGCACGTCCTGATAGCGGTCGGCGATCACGCCGGGAAGCCCGTCCCCTTCGCCGTGGATCAGGCGGCAGGCCTGGGGCAGCTCGCCGCCGTGCAGGCGCTGGCGAAGGGCGACGGCGTTCTGCACGCGGCGCTGGCAGAAGGCGTCGTCGAGCCGTTCCTCGCGGTCGAAGGTCCAGACGCGCGCGCGGATGGCGGACTCGGGCGAGTAGGTGGCGCGGGCGAGCCATTCGCCGGTGGCGGCGAAGACCTCGACCGGATCGCCGGGGGCGGGTTCGCCGCGCACCTCGCGGATGGCCCCCGAGAAAATCCAGGGATGGCGGCGCAGCAGGGACCGTTCGCGTTTGGCGGCAAGCAGCAGTTCGGGCATCGGTGGCTCCACAGGGTTCGGAATTTCGACCGGCGGAGAGCATAGCCCGGAGACGCGCCAAACCAAATCGCCGCGCCCGGCTGTTCGGCAACAAAATCCGGGTCGTTTTTCCGGCGGCGGCCGCGCAACTCTTTTCCCGCCCTCCGGTCCTACGGGGAGAAGTTTTTCTTCCGCAACCGAGAAACCCCGAGGATTCCTACCATGAATGTACGTACTGGTCTGGTGACTTTTCTGGGCAATCCGCTGACTCTGGCCGGCACGGCGGTGCAGGTCGGGGACAAAGCCCCCGCCTTCACGGTGCTGAACAACAGCCTCGAACCGGTGGACCTTCTGGCCGGTCCGGCCAAGGCGAAGGTGCTGGTTGCCGTGCCCTCCCTCGACACTCCCGTGTGCGACGTGGAGGCGCGCCGCTTCAACCAGGAGGCCGCCGCGCTGGGCGACCAGGTGGCGGTATCCGTGCTGAGCATGGACCTGCCCTTCGCCCAGGCGCGCTGGTGCGGGGCGGCGGGGATCGACCGGGTCGCCACCTACAGCGACCACCGGGACGCCGATTTCGCCCTCAAGTACGGCCTGCTCATCAAGGAGCTGCGCCTGCTTGCCCGCGCCGTTTTGGTGGTGGACGCGGCGGGAATCGTGCGCTATTATCAACTGGTTTCCGAGGTCACCCAGGAACCCGACTATGCGGCGGCGCTGGCCGTGGTGCGGAAACTGGTCTAAAGTAAGCCCGGTTCCCCGCCGGTTGTCGGCTTTCCATCCACTCCAGAATTATCGAGGAGCACATCATGGCCAAGTACGAATGCACCCTTTGCGGCTGGATCTATGATCCGAAGGTCGGCGATCCCGATGGCGACATCGAGCCCGGCACCGCCTTCAAGGACCTTCCCGAGGACTGGGTTTGTCCCGAGTGCGGCGCCGGCAAGGACGATTTCGAGAAGGTCGACTAGGCAAGGGCTGCGGGGCCGTCCCTGCCTGCTGGCCGGGGCGGCCTTTGGCTGTTCACCACGCATGAGGATCACCGATTCCGCCCGCGAGCGTCTGCGCAGCCTGTCCCAACGGGTGGGACAGGCCGAGGTTTGTTTCCGTTTCGAGGGCGTGGTGGGGACCTGCCGGGCGAGCGTGCCCCTGCTGAAACCCGCCGTGTCGCCCGCGCCGGGCGAAGTCGAGCTGGTGGTGGAAGACGTGCGGATTTTCGTGCCGGAGGGCCAGCGGGAGATGATGGAATCGGCGACCCTGGACTACGACTCGAGTCCGCTTTTCGGGCGCGGCCTGAATCTGACCTGGCCGCATGGCGTGCGCGGTTGCCCCGCGTGCGGTGGAGGCTGAGGTTTCCTATGGCTGAATCTGCGGGCAAACCCAAGCGCAAAGCGCCCCGTTTCCGCGAGCAGAAGATGATGCGGCGGGTGCTGCTGGCCCTGCTGCCTGCCCTGCTTGGCGGCATTGCCTTTTTCGGCTGGCGGGTGCTGGCCCTGGTGCTGTGGGTGGGACTGGTGGCGGCGGCCACCGAGTATCTTCTGGCGCGGCGGCGCGGGGACCCTTTGACGGAGTCCTGCTTCGTGACTGCCGCCCTGCTGGCGCTTTCCCTGCCTCCGACCCTGCCTTTCTGGATGGCGGCGGTGGGTGCGGTCGTGGCCCTCTCCTTCGGCAAGGAGCTGTTCGGGGGCTTCGGCCGGAACGTGTTCAATCCCGCGATTGTCGGTCGCGGCTTCCTCTACCTGTGCTTTCCCCTCGAGATGACGGCCGGTTTCGCCCCGGTCCACCAGGGGTTCTCCGGATTCCTGCACTGGTCGCCGCTGCGGGCCTGGGACGGCGGCGTGGACGCGGTGACGGCGGTGACCCCCATGTGGGCGCGCCGCGACTACAGCCACACCGTGGATTCCCTCCGTCTGTTTTTCGGCAACATCGGCGAGCGGTTCGAGGATGCGGACGGCGTGGCGCGGGTGGTCTCGGCCGGCTCGATCGGCGAGGTCTCCGCCCTGCTGCTGCTGCTCGGCGGGGCCTACCTGCTGTGGACCAAGACGGCGAACTGGCGGCTGACGGCGAGCACCCTGGCCGGGGCGGTGGCGGCGACCGTGGTGTTCCGCCATCTGCTCGGGGCCGGGATGGTGCCGCCCCTGGAGTGGACGCTCTGCTCGGGTGCTCTGCTCTATGCGTCCTTCTTCATGGTGACCGATCCGGTGAGCGCGCCGCGCGGGAATCTGGCGCAGTGGCTCTACGGGGCCTTCATCGGCGTCATGATTGTCTTCCTGCGCTGGCGGGCGGCCTTCGCCGGCGGCGTGGCCTTCGCGATTCTGCTCGGCAACACCCTGGGGCCGACCCTCGATCTGGTCTGCCAGCCCGGCGGCAAGAAAGCCAAGGAGGGGAAATGAAGCAGGCGCTCAAGACCGTCGGGTTCATGGTGCTCATCGCCTTCGTGTTCGGGGCCGGGGTGACGGGCATTCGCCTGGCCACCCGCGAGACCCTCGAACGCAACCGCGCCCTCGCTTTCCAGCGGGCGCTGGTGACGGTCTTCGCCCTGGCCGAGGGCGAAACCAGTCCCGACTATGCGAAGCTCTACCAGGAGCGGATCGTCGCGGCCAAACTGGCCGACCCCGCGACGGGCCGGCAAATCGACGTCTACACCGCCTACGCGGACGCCGCCCGGCAGACGCCCGCGGCGGTGGGCTTCGCCTTCACCGGCCTGGGCTTCTGGGGCCCCATCTCGGGCGTCGTGGCTCTCGAACTCGACCGCCGGACCACGCGCGGGCTGGTCATTCTGGAACAGCAGGAGACGCCCGGCCTCGGCGGGCGCGTCGCCGAGGAGGAATTCACCGGCCAGTTCCAGAAGGGGCTGGCAATCGCGGCCGCCGCGGAGCGGTCCTTGCGGGTGGACACGATCACCGGCGCCACGCAGACCTCGATGGCGATGGACCGGATGCTGAACGAGGCCCTGGCCGCCTACGGGCGGGCCTGGCAGGCGGCGAATCAAGGGGGGCAAACCGATGGCCTTCGCTAACACCGCCGGGGGCAAGGCGTTCCTGGCGAATCTCTGGCGCGAGAACCCGGTGTTCCGGCAGGTGCTGGGCATCTGCTCGACGCTGGCGGTCACCAATCTGGTCAAGAACACCTTCATCATGTGCCTGGGGCTGGTGTTCACCACGGCTCTTTCGAGCCTGACCGTCTCGCTGCTGCGGAGCCAGATTCCGCGGCAGGTGCGGATGATGGTGCAGGTGCTCATCATCGCGGCCTACGTGATCGTGGTGGACACCGCGATCCGGGCCTGGGCGCCGGACGTGCACCAGTTCATCGGCCCCTACGTGGGGCTGATTATCACCAACTGCATCATCATGGGCCGCTGCGAGGCCTTCGCCTCGGCCAATCCGGCCTGGCCGTCGTTTCTGGACGGGCTGGGCGCGGGGCTGGGCTACGCTCTGGTGCTGCTGCCCATCGCCGTGGTGCGCGAGGTGCTCGGTTTCGGCACCCTCTGGGGCCTGGCCCTGCCCGCCCGCGACCTCTGGTTCCACCAGTGGACCATCATGGTGATGCCTCCGGGCGCCTTCTTCATGCTGGCCCTGATGGCCTGGTTCGGCAACGCCCGGGTGCTGGCGCGGCAGAAAGGCGGTGCGAAATGATCGGTTTCCCGATGCTGGCCACGGTCGATCCGAGCCTTTCGCCCAATCTGCTGGTGATTCTGCTGGCGGCGGCGTTCACCGACAACATCCTGCTCTCCCGCTTCCTCGGCATGTGCTCCTTCCTGGCCATCTCGCGGCAGATGAAGACCAGCCTCGGCCTGGGGGCGGCGGTGGTGTTCGTGACCACCTGCACGGCGGGGCTGAACTACCTCCTCCACACCTACGTCACGGTGCCCCTCGGCATCGAGTATCTCGAACTGATCCTGTTCATCGTGGTGATCGCGGCCTTCGTGCAGTTGGTGGAGATGGTGGTGTCGCGCTATTCGCCGGCGCTGTACTTCGCGCTCGGCATCTTCCTGCCGCTGATCACGGTGAACTGCGCCATCCTCGGGGTGTCGCTGTTCATGCTGAACAAGCCCTTCGGCTTCGCGGACTCGCTGGTTTTCGGCTTCGGCAGCGGGGTTGGCTGGATGCTGGCCATCGTGCTGATGGCGGGCATCCGCACGAAGATCAAGGAAGACAAGGTGCCCGAAGGCCTGCGCGGCGCGGGCATCACGCTGATTGTGGCAGGCATCATCGCGCTGGCCTTCGTCGGTTTCAGCGGCATGATCAAGATGTAGCTCCGGGGGACGCTCGGCATGGGCATGGAATTTCTCATCGCGGTTGGCACGCTGGTCGGCATCTGCGGCCTGCTGGCGGCGCTGCTGGTGCTGGCCGACCGCAAGCTGAACGACTACGGCGTCTGCCGCATCACCATCAACGACGGCTCCCGCGAGCTGGACGTGCCCGGTGGGTCGAGCCTGCTCAGCACCCTCCAGGCCGAGCGCATCTACATCCCCTCCGCCTGCGGCGGCGGCGGCAGTTGCGGCCTGTGCAAGCTGAAGGTGCTCGAGGGCGGCGGGCCGGTGCTCGCCACCGAGGAGCCCCATCTGAGCGCCGAGGAGCGGGCGTCGAACGTGCGCCTGTCCTGCCAGCTCAAGGTCCGCAACAACCTGCGGATCGAGATTCCGGAGTCCTTCTTCTCGATCCGCGAGTTCCGGGGCCGGGTCGAGGTGCTCACCCCGCTGACCCACGACATCCGGCTGCTGCGGATCGCCCTGCTCGAACCGGCGGAGATGACCTTCGAGCCCGGGGCCTACATCCAGCTCCAGGCCCCGGCCTACGCCAAGAGCCCCGAACCGGTCCAGCGCGCCTATTCGGTGGCGGGCGACCCCCACGACCGGAACCATGTGGACCTGATTGTCCGGCTGGTGCCGAACGGCATCTGCACCACCTGGGTGTTCGAGCATCTCAAGGTGGGCGACGAGGTGACCCTGAACGGCCCGCACGGGGATTTCCGCCTCCAGAACACCCCGGCCGAGAAAATCTTCATCGCGGGCGGCAGCGGCATGGCCCCCTTCCGCAGCTTCCTGATGCACATGCGCAACGAGAAGCTCGATTTCCCCTGCCGCTACTTCTTCGGGGCGGTGGGAAGGCGCGACATGTTCTACCTCGACGAAATGGCCGAGTTCGAGAGGATTCTCCCCAACTTCCGCTTTGTCCCCGCCCTGAGCAAGCCCGCGCCCGAGGACAACTGGGAGGGGGAGACGGGCCTCATCACCGAAGTCGTGGCCCGGCACTATCCCGACTGTCGCGGCAAGGAAGCCTATCTCTGCGGCTCGCCCGGCATGATCGATGCCTGTATCAAGGTGCTGGTCGGCAACGGCATGCCCGAGGACAAGGTGCACTACGACAAGTTCGCCTAGGAGAGCATCATGAAGCGCAATCCGGTCCAGGACCACACCCGCGAGATGATGGAGCGGGGACGGCTCGCCCGCGACGGGTTTCTCGGCGACGACATGCGCCCCATCGACGAGATCGTGGCTGCCGACGCCGCCGCGCTCGCGGCGGCGGGGGTGACCCGCGAGAATCTGGCCGATCTGCTCGACGAGCTGCACGCGGCGGCGGATGCGGCCCTCGAGACCCCGCGCGAGCTGTTCGGCGGCAAGGTGCAGGTGCAGCTCATCGAGGTGATGGGGCGGATTCCCTGCCCCTTCGGCTGCGGCGAGCGCGCCCACAAGGCTGCGATCCGGGTCAAGGCCGGGGATTTGACCTTTGTCTTCACCCCGCTCCAGGCGCATCTGATCCGGGAGCACGGCTTCTTCCAGGGCGAGGGGAGCTGGTTCCGCCTCGAACCGGCGGAGCTGATCGCCCTCTACCGGCTCTGCCGGGGGTAGAGCACGGCGGCGAGCTTGGCGGTCCAGGCGGGGAGGGAAGGGTCGCGGGCGCCCATGACCAGGGCGAGGCGGACCCCGGCGGCATCCTTCGCTTGGGCCAGTAGATCGTCCCTGGCCTCGACGGTCTGCACGGGCAGGCCGAGAGCGGCGTATTCGGCGGCGACTTCGGCGGCGGTGGGGCGGAAGCTGCTGGTGCCGCCGGCGTAGTAGACGGGGAGCAGGAAGAAGCGGTCTTCGGGCCGGAGGGTGCGGGCGAGCGCTTCGCGGAGTTCGTCGCGCATGAAGCCGAAGGGGCCGTAGCCGTGGGGCTGGAAGGCGGCGAGAACCGGGCCGCCGGCGGCGTCCTGGGCGGTGCGCAGGGCGGCCTGGATTTTCTCGGGATTGTGGGCGTAGTCGCAGTAGGTGGGCACGGGGCCGTCGCCGAGCCGCTGGAAGCGCTGGGCGATGCCGGGGAAGGCGGCGAGGGCCTCGGGGATGGCTTCGGCGGGGAGGCCGAGCTGGCGGAGGGCGGCGGCGACGGCGGCGGCGTTCAGAGCGGAATGCCAGCCGAGCTGACCGCTGGCGCAGGCGCCGCCGGGAGTCAGGCGGAAGCGGCACCCGGCGGGCGTGGCCGAGTAGTCGCCCACGGTTACGTNNGTCAAGGAAACGGGAAAAGACCTGGATCAGCTCGTCCTGCCCGTAGTGGTCGTGCCCCACGTTGAGCAGAATGCCGAGTTCGGGGGCGAACTCGACCAGGCTGCGGTCGCTCTCGTCCACCTCGACCACGGAGAACTCGGGGTCGGGATCGCAGTCGTAGTTGCCGGGCTGGCCGGGGGCGACGCTG
>LVAZ01000281.1 GCA_001603055.1 Victivallales bacterium Lenti_02 | reverse complement strand
GGGGCGAGATGTGCCTGGTGTATTGCGCCTACGACAAGAACCACATCTACGACGGCAAGGACGAGACCCTGTGCGAGAAGATCATCACCCGCCAGGACCTGGTCTTCCGGGACAAGGAGCTGGGGCAGACGGTGGTGATGCAGGAATACCGGAGCCCCTACGACGAGGAAGACGTGATCTACGTGGCGACCTCGCTGCGGGACCTGCGCTGCGTCTACCTGCGCTGACCGGCGGGGCGGCCGTCGTCCGGCAGGCCGGATTCGGCCAGCGGTTTCCGGTAGCGGACGGCTTCGAGGGGCGCGCCCAGATGCGCGGTGACGGAGGCCCCGTCCGCCGCGAAGCCCAGGGCCTCGTAGAAGCGCCGGGCGCGGGGATTGCCGGCCAGGACCCACAGCGTCGCCGTCCGGCAGCCCCGGCATTGGAGGAGGGCTTCGCCGAAGCGGCAGAGGGCGGTTCCCACCCCTTCGCGCCAATGCTCCGGGGCGAGGTAGAGGCCCTGGATTTCGCCGGCGGAGCGCGGGTCCAGGTCCGCGTCCCGGCAGGGGCCGATGGTGAGGAACCCGAGGATTTCCCCGTCCCGTTCCGCCACATAGGTTTCCTCGGCGTTCCGGTCGAGGGATTCGCGGAAGCGCCGGGCGGAGTCCAGCCGTTCGAGATAGGCGTCGGGCACCAGGTCCCGGTATGCCGCCCGCCAGGAGGCGGCATGGATACTGGCCAGGGCGGCCGTGTCCTCGCCGGTTGCGCGACGGATGTTCATCCCGGAATCCTGCCGGCTAGCCGATGATGGCGGGCGGGGCCTGGCGCTCTCCCCGGGTGGGGAAGAAGACGCGCACGGTGGTGCCTTCGCCGGGGGCGGTCTTGACGTTCAGGAAGGCCTCGTGCGCGTGGACGATGCCGGTGACGGCGGCGAGGCCGAGGCCGCGGCCGAGCCCGCGGGTGGTGACGAAGGGATCGAACATCCGGCGGACGGTTTTCGGCTCCATGCCCGCGCCGGTGTCGGCGACGCACAGCTCGACGTAGGTTCCGGGCGGGATGGGGCGGGCGGTGACGGTGTCGGCCAGGGCGTCCGTCTCCAGCGTGGTCTGGCGGACGCGGATGGTGATGCGTCCGGGCTTGGGCTCGATGGCCTCGGAGGCGTTGATGATGAGGTTGGCCGCGAGCTGGTGCATCTGGCTGGGGTCGCCGACGATGCGGGGGACGCGGGCCTCGAAGTCGAACTCGACCTTGATGGCGGAGCGGGTGGAGGAGCCGAGCAGTTCGCGCATTTCGCCGATGGCGGTGGCCAGATCGAGGGGGGCCACATGACAGGCGCCGCCGCCCGCGTAGTCGCGGATTTGCTGGCTGATGCGGGCGGCGCGCTGGACCGCGTCGTTGATCGAGGTGATGCTGCTTTGCATGGGCGAGTCGGCGGGGATGTCGTAGCCGAGCAGGGCGACGTTGCCGGAGATGGTGGTGAGGATGTTGTTGAACTGGTGGGCCATGCCGGCGGCCATGATGCCGAGGCTTTCGAGCTTCTGGGTCTGCTGCAGGGCCTCGTTCACGCGGGCTTCCTGGGCGGCCATGCGGGCGCGGGCGGCGAAGACTTGCCAGAGGTAGACGGTGGCGGCGAAGCCGAGCAGGGTGGGGATGAACCAGGGATAGTCGTGGAGCCAGTCCAGGAAGGGATTCGGGGACAGCCAGTTCAGGTCCACCAGCGCTTGCAGGAACTGCTGCATGGCCACCCAGAAGAAGAGCAGGGCGAGGGGCATCACATCCCAGTCGCGCCAGCGGTGGAACATGACCAGGGTGAGAATGCACGAGGCGAAGGCCACGTTCGCGCCGAAGAGCACGAAGAAGTGCCGTTCCTGCCATTGCAGGATGCAGGTTCCCGCCAGAATCAGGCCGAGCAGGAGCACAACCGTGGCCAATCTGGCCTCGCGCTCTTCCGGAGCGGCGGCGGGGGGCGGAGCGATGGGCGATGACGTGTTCATGGGCAGGCGCGCTCTCTGGAACGAGGTGAAACTTTGCCGACTATGTCGCCGCGGATAGCCGCTTGCAACTGGCGGCGGGCGATTGGCCGCGCATTTCTTGAAAGCGGGAGTCCGGCGGCTATGCTGGAAGACTCAATTCCTCGTTGGCGCGGCGTCGATCCGCCCGCCCAGCCATTCGTCTCAAGGAGAACCCATGGTCGCCCGCAATTCCAATCTCGCCAAGCTCCCCGGAGGCTATCTTTTCCCCGAAATCGGGCGTCGCCGCAAGGCCTGCCAGGAGCAGAACCCCGGCGCCAGGATCATCAGCCTCGGCATCGGCAACACCACCGAACCCCTCACCCCGCACATCACCGAGGCCCTCGCCCGCGCCGCCGCCGGGCTCGGCACCGCCGAAGGCTACTCGGGCTACGGCGACGAGCAGGGCTTCGCCAGTCTCCGCCAGGCCATCGCCGACAAGCTCTACCAGGGGCGGGTCGGGGCGGACGAGGTGCTGACCAGCGACGGCGCGAAGTGCGACATCGGCCGCCTGCAACTGCTCTTCGGCAACCAGGTCACCGTCGCCGTCCAGGACCCCTCCTATCCCGTCTACGTGGACGGGTCGGTCATCATGGGCGCCAGCGGCGACTTCGACTCCGCCAGCGGTCAGTATCAGGGCATCGTCTACATGCCCTGCCTGCCCGAGAACCAGTTCTTCCCCGATCTCGGCGCGCTGCCCCGCACCGACCTGATCTATTTCTGCAGCCCGAACAACCCGACCGGCGCGGTGGCGACCCGCGAGCAGCTCGCGCAACTGGTCGAGTTCGCCCTGGCGAACCGTTCGATCATCATCTTCGACTCGGCCTACAGCGAGTACATCGCCGACCCCTCCCTGCCGCGCTCGATCTTCGAGATCGAGGGCGCGCGGCGCTGCGCCGTCGAGGTCAGCTCCTTCTCGAAGCCGGTGGGCTTCACCGGCCTGCGCCTGGGCTGGACGGTCTGCCCCCGGGACCTGGTCTTCGACGACGGCTCCCCGGTCCTCAAGGACTGGAACCGGATCATGACCACGGTCTTCAACGGGGCCTCGAACGTGGTTCAGCACGGGGGGCTGGCGGCGGTGGACGACACCGGGCTGGCCGAGATGCGCCGGACCGTGGCCTACTACATGGAAAACGCCGCCCTCATCAAGCGCTGCCTGGAGGAGATGGGCATCGAGAGCCACGGCGGCGTCAACGCCCCCTACATCTGGGCCCGCTTCCCCGGCTGCAAGTCCTGGGATGTCTTCGCCAGGATTCTCAACGAGGCTTTTGTGGTCTGCACGCCCGGCTCCGGCTTCGGTCCGGCGGGCGAGGGTTTCATCCGCTTCAGCGCCTTCGGCCATCGCGCCGACGTGGTCGAGGCCACCGAACGGCTGAAGAAGCTCTCCTTCTAGTGGCAGGCACCATGCCGCGCGAATCGTCGCCATTGGGTTCGTGGAACGCCCGCCGCCTGCTGCGGCTGGCGTTGCCGCCCCTCGTTGTCCTG